>NZ_JAKFFD010000202.1:0-5295 GCF_036675385.1 Pseudarthrobacter sp.
GCATCCCCACCATCCAGGCCCGACAGACAGACCGGGACAACACCTAAACCCACCCCCAGAAACAACCCGCCCCGGTAGCACGCGGCCAACCAACCCGTGCCACCGGGGCACACCCACACCCCCACCCAGCAGCAAAGGCCACCCCATGCACAACCACCACGATCAAAAACCAACCCTCCGCCTCAGCAGAAACGGAACAGAACCCCTGGAAATCCAACTCGAATCAACAAACCCAGTAACCGTCCAACTACAACTGGACAGCAGCTGCAACTGCCAACACCACACCGAAAACCGCCCGGGCTCCTACGTCGACAGCGAACCACGCACCCGCTAACGCCAACAGCAACCACCACACGGCACCAGCCCCAAACCATGACCGTTCAGCTGGGCATCCCAGTACTCCACCGGGCCAGAAGCCGGTAACCGCGGACTGCGGTATGCGGCACACAAAAGAAAGCGCCCGACGGCGGCAGTCTCCTGCCGCCGTCGGGCGCTTCTTTTGTACTCCCGTCAGTCCGTTACAGAGCGCCGGCACCCGAAGCGAGAAGGCGCTCCACGTCCGCCACCTGCGGATAGGCTGCCTGCGTTCCCTTGCGGGTGGTGGCCAGCGCGGCGGCAATCGAGGCGAAGGCAGCGGCGTCAGCCAGCGGCGCACCGGCTGCCAGGCGGGCGGCCACGGCACCGGTGAAGGCGTCGCCCGCGCCGGTGGTGTCCACGGCCTTGACCTTGATGGGTGCCACCCGGACCAGCTGCTGCCCGGCAGGCGCCAGCGAATCCAGCACCACCGAGCCGTAGGCCCCCAGCGTGACCAGGACCCGCTCGAGCCCGCGCTCGGCGAAACGCAGCCTGACCGCTTCCCAGTCGCTGGCATCCGCATCACTGCCGGGAATTTCGGCGGAGACGGGATTCCCGGCAGAGCCGAGGAACAGCGACGCCTCATGGGCGTTGACCAGCAGGACATCGGTCAGGTCCGCCAGCTGCTGCGGGACCTCCGCGTAAGGCGAGAGATTCAGCAAAACTGTAGCGCCGGCGTCGTGCCCTGCCCTTGCGGCGGCCTCAACCGTGTCCAGGCTGACCTCCAGGCAGAGGCAGACCACTGCGGCGCCGTCGAACGTGTCCGCCGCGGCGGCGACGTCCACCGGCGAGAGGGTGCCGTTGGCGCCGGCCGAGATGATGATGTTGTTCTCGCCGTTGGAATCCACGGCGATGACGGCGACGCCGGTGGCCTCGGTTGCTGAGGTCCGCACGCCGGAGATGTCCACCCCGGCGCCGGCAGCGGAGGACAGGAGCATGTCGCCGTTCGCGTCCGCACCGACGGCACCCACCAGGCTGACGTTCCCGCCCAGCAGGCTGGCGGCGACGGCCTGGTTGGCGCTCTTGCCGCCCGGGTTCACTGCGAATCCGTTGCCGTGCACCGTCTCGCCGGGCAGCGGCAGCCGCTCGCAATAGATGGTCAGGTCCGCGTTCAGGGAACCGACGACGACGATCCGGCCTTGGGTGCCGGCCGTTGCGGAACTCATTCGGTCACCTCAGCCTCGACGGGCTTGGGGATGAGGAGCGACGCGGCGAACGCGGCCACAGTGATGACCAGGCCCGTCACCACCACGGAGAGGTAGGACGCTTGGGCGTCGCCGAGGGCCGAGGTGGCCACCAGCACTGCCGGCAGCACCAGGAAGCTCAGGCCGGCGCCCAGGTTGAAGGCGCCCGCGTTCATGCCGGGAAGGAATCCCGGGTTTCCGGCGGGCGAGAGGACAACTCCGAGTCCGTTCAGCATGATGTTGACCGTACCGGCGTACATGATGCCCAGCAAGACGGTTCCGGCGATCATCATGGGCAGGCTGCTGAGGCCGAAGAACGCGATGATGGCCAGGGCGGCGATGCTGCCCAGCATGCCGATGCGCAGGACCTTGGTGTAGCCGAGGATGGGCGCGAGCCTGCCGCTGAGGGGACCCACCAGCCAGCCGAGCAGGGCGTACGGGGTGAGGATGATGAGCGACATCTCCGTCGGGCCGATGCCGAATCCCGGGTCCGCGGCCTGCACATACGCCGGCACGATTCCGTTGATGACGGCGAAGATGCCGGTCATGGTCAGCGTGGTGGTCAGCAGCGGCGCCCAGGTGGAGCGCTGGCGCAGGTGGACGGTTTCCACCATGGGCTGTTTGGCGCGCTTTTCCACGGTCCAGAAGCAGTAGAACGCGACGGCGGCAACCACCACCAGCCCGATGGCCAGAAGGAGCGTGCCGGGTGCGAAGGCGCCCACCAGCTTGGAGCCCTCGTTCAGGGCCGTGAGCAGCGCACCCACGGCGACGACGATGAAGAACACGCCGAGCCAATCCATGGAGGTGCCGGCGGCGGGCTTGCTTTCGCCGGCGAGGACGGCGATCAGGGCCGTGGCGACAACGGCCAGGACCACCATGAGCCAGAAGATGCTGCGGAACCCGAAGTGCTCGGCGAAGTAGCCGCCCACAAACGAGTCGACGCCGGCCACGCCGCCGTTGACCGCGGTGATGAGGCCCATGAGCGTCCCGTATTTGCGGGGGTTGCTGACGGCGGAGCGCAGCATGATCAGGCACAACGGCACGGTGGGGCCGCTGACGCCCTGGATGATACGGCCAACAAAGAGCCAGGTCACGTCAGGGGCCATGGCCGCGATGACCGACCCGACGGCCATCAGGAGCATCATGCCGATCAGGATCTTCTTCCGCCCGATGATGTCGCTCAGGCGGGGCAGGAAGAGGGAGAACAAGGCAGCCGCGGTGAAGAACCAGGTCTGCGAGAGGCCGATGACGGCCTGATCGGTATTCAGTTCCTTGCCCATGGTGACCAGGGCAGGGCTGAGCATGGAGGCGTTGAGCTGGAACGCGACGCACGCGGCCAGAAGGGCGACCATCAGGGCGGTGACGTTGCCCCGGCTGGTCTTTGTCTCAATGAGGGTGGCGCTCATCTACTTGCCTCCCGTGGCTGCAGCAAGGGCGGCGGGTTCGGCCAGTTCAGCAGCGCCGGCGGGAGCGCCGGCTGTTTCTGTCAGAGGTTCCCCAATCCGAACCAGGGCATCCGTGACGAGGTCCCAGAAACGGGCGTGGTCCAGGTCAACGGCCACGGAGGTGGTGCAGTCGTCCGGTGCGGGGGCGCGGAAGTCGGCCACGGTCATGCCGAGCGTCAGTGTGCCCTGGAGTTCGATGTCCACCGGAACCTTGCGCGTGGTGACGATGCTGGGATCGATCACGTAGGCCACGGCGCACGGATCGTGGACCGGCGGGAAGTCAAAGCCCTGGGCGTCCTTGTAGGTCTGGGTGAAGAACTCCATCAGTTCCATCACGAACTGGGCCGGCTTGGTGCCCACGGCGGCGATCTTCTCGACGACGTCCGGGGTGGCGAGGGCCTGGTGCGTGAGGTCCAGGCCCACCATCACCACGGGCCACTTTTCGTTGAACACGATGTGGGCGGCCTCGGGGTCGATGATGATGTTGAATTCGGAAACGGCACTCCAGTTGCCCACGTGGTAGCCGCCGCCCATCAGGACAACTTCCTTGACGCGTTCCACAATGCGCGGCTCCTTGCGGGCTGCCAGCGCGATGTTGGTGAGGCCGCCGGTGGGGACGAGGGTGACCGTGCCCGGTTCGTGGGCCATCACGGTGTCGATGATGAGGTCGACGGCGTGGCGCGGGTCCAGCTCGATGGTGGACTCGGGCTGCGCGGGGCCGTCCATGCCCGTCTCGCCGTGGATGGACGGCGCGGTTTCGATGGTGCGGACCAGGGGCCGGCCGCAGCCGGCGGCGAAAGGCACGCCGGTGATGCCTGCGATGGTGCCCACGGACAGGGCGTTGCGGGTGACCTTTTCGAGCGTCTGGTTGCCCACCACGGTGGTGACGGCCAGCAGTTCAATGTCAGGGTTGCCGTGTGCGAGCAGGATGGCCACGGCGTCGTCATGCCCGGGGTCGCAGTCAAGAATGATTTTCTTGGGGCCGGGTTTCATCGGTTTGGATTCCACGTTAAATCTCCACGTCATTGGGGCCTGCCGAAGCAGTGGCCGAAAGTATTCAGAGTGATCATGGCACCCGCCAAGGCTGTGCGTCAAGCGCTTAACGTTGCCGCACGTCAAGCGCTTGACGCCGTGAAGCGCCAGCAGTTCAGGCCACGCAGTTCAGATCACGCAGTCAGGCCACGCAGTCAGGCCGCGGGCCCGAGCGCCCGTGGCGGCGCCGTGGATTCGCGGATGACGAGGTTCGTGGCCAGCTCGACCCTGCGGGAGTCCAGGGTCTCTCCGCGCATTTGGCGCAGGATGAAGCGCAGCGCGGCACGGCCCATCTCCTGCAGCGGCTGGGCCACGGAGGTCAGCGCTGGCACGGATTCCTCCGCCTGGTACGTGCCGTCAAACCCCACCAGGCTCAGGTCCTCCGGCACCCGTACGTTCTGCCGCCGCGCCTCGGCAAGCGCACCCAGGGCAACCGTGTCATTTGCCGCAAAGACTGCAGTGGGGCGCTCATCCAGCTGCAACAGCTGCCTCATGCCCCGGACCCCCGCCTCGGACCTGAAGCTGCCCTGCACGATGTAGCGATCGTCCACGGGGACGTTCCTCGCCCGCAGGGCGGCCAGGTAACCGTGGAGCCGGGCCTGGTTGCATTCGGCGCCATCCGGACCGCCCAGGTAGGCGATCCTGCGGTGGCCAAGATCCAGCAGGTGGGACGTTGCGTCCTTGCCGCCGGCCCAGTTGGTGGCGCCGATGCTGACCACATTTCCGGCCGGGGGGTTGAGCGGATCAATGACCACCGTGGGAACTCCCCTGCGGTTGAAGGCATCAAGCTGGGGCTCGCTGAAGGCGGAGGTCACCACGATCATTCCGCAGCGCCCCTCGTCCACAATCCGGCGGGCGCGCTGCTCCGGGGTCAACCGCGAAGGCCCCTGTTTGCTGGTGACGTTCAGCAGCACTTCAATGTCCGCGGCGCCGGCCGCATCCAGGATTCCATTGAGGACTTCGATGGAGTAGGCGGAGTCCAGGGAATCGAAGACCACCTCCACCGCCTGCCGGCCCGCAAGGTTCCGCCGCTGCTGGACCGGGGACTTGTAGCCGGTCCGCGCCAGCACGGCCATCACCTTGGACCGGGTCTCCGCCGCCACGTCATCCCGGCCGTTGATGACCTTAGAGACTGTGGGCGCGGAAACGCCGGCCTCCTGGGCAATCGCTGCCAGGGTGAGCTTTCCCTGTTGCTCGACGGCGGTCATTTAGTTCTCCTTGACTTTCGAAATATTTCGCTCCGCCAGTTTTGCAGCAAGTCTCAGGCTGCGTCAATGCAT
>NZ_JAKFFD010000032.1:0-5251 GCF_036675385.1 Pseudarthrobacter sp.
GCAAGGGCCGGGGACTCCTGAGAGGAACTATCGGGTCAACTGCCCATGCAGTCCTTCACCACACCACGGGACCTGTATTAATCTCCCGGCCCCTGGAGCCCGGCAGGACCGCGGGCAATGTGAAGACCTGAACTGCCGCCGTCGAACGTCCGGGACCTTTGTCCCTTACCACCGGGCCGAGCGGGCGGCATCGTTGACGTGGAGCAGCATTCCGTGCGCTTTGAGCCCAAGATCAACAACAGGCAGGAACACTCATGAAAGCAATGGTTTACGGGGGCCCAGGCAAAAAATCCTGGACAGAAGTGCCCGTTCCGGTGATCCGGAATCCCTCCGATGCCATCGTCAAAGTTGACACCACCACCATCTGCGGGACGGATTTGCATATCCTCAAAGGCGATGTGCCGGCCGTGGCCGAGGGGCGGATCCTCGGTCACGAGGGGGTGGGGACCATCACTGAGGTTGGCGCGTCAGTGACCAGCCTGAAACCGGGTGACCGGGTGATCATCTCCTGCATCAAATCCTGTGGCCATTGTGCCAACTGCAAGGTAGGCCTCTATTCGCACTGCATGGGTGACGAGGGCGCTTCGGGCATCGGCTGGGTCTTCGGACACCTGATCGACGGCACGCAAGCCGAGTACGTGCGCGTCCCCTACGCCGAAAACTCCCTGCACCTGCTGCCCGACGGCGTCAGCGACGAGCAGGCCGTCATGCTGTCGGACATCCTCCCCACGGGCTTCGAAATCGGCGTCCAGTACGGCCGGGTCAAACCCGGCGATACGGTGGCGGTGGTTGGGGCAGGCCCGGTCGGGCTGGCCGCAATCGCCACCGCAGGGCTTTACGGAGCGGCCACCGTTATCGCCGTGGACTTGGACGCGAACCGCCTTGCGAAGGCCCGGGAGTTCGGCGCCACTGACGTTGTCCGCTCGGACGACGCCGACTGGAAGGAGCAGGTGATGGCCCTGACAGACGGCCAGGGCGTGGACGTGGCGATCGAGGCCGTGGGTATTCCCGCAACGTTCACCATGTGCACGGAGGTGGTCCGGCCCGGCGGGAACGTCGCCAACGTCGGCGTGCATGGCAAGTCCGTGGAACTCCATGTGGAGAACTTGTGGATCCAGAACATCAACATCAGCATGGGCCTCGTTAACGCCAACACCACCCCGATGCTGCTGAAGCTTGTGGCCCAGAACAAACTGCCGGCGGAAAAGTTCGCCACGCACCGTTTCCGCTTTGACCAGTTCATGGAGGCCTACGACACATTCGCCCGGGCCGCGGAGACGAACGCACTTAAGGTTGTGATTGCGGCATGAAAGGCTACGTCGTTTACGACTCCGCATACGGGAACACCCAGGCGGTTGCCGAGGCCATCTCCCAGGGCCTCAAACCTCTCCGCGCGGCAGCGGTCTCCGTCTCGGAGTTCAACCCCGGAACCCTGGCAGCTGGCGATTTCCTCATCGTCGGTTCCCCCATCAACGGGTGGCGGCCCACGCCCAAAATTACGGAACTCTTGACGCGATTGGGCAACGGCAGGCTCAAGGGCATCAGGGCGGCAGCATTCGACACCCGCGTCCGCTTCTTCATCCATGGCGACGCCGCCCGGAAAATGACCAAGCTGCTGACCGATGGCGGCGCGCACATCATTTCCAATCCCACCCCGTTCTACGTCCGGGGCACCGAAGGGCCCCTGCGCGCCGGGGAACTCGAAAAGGCAGCCGGCTGGGCCAGGAACCTGGCGTCGGCACTCGATCGGAAGGCAACGCCATGAAGGCAGCCATTGTTTACGAATCCCTCTACGGCAACACGCACGCCGTCGCGGACGCGATAGCACAAGGACTGCAAGGGCTGGCCGAACCCTTGGTGATGTCCGTCGACGAGGCGGCCGGGACCGATCCCACGGCCACCGATCTCCTGGTAGTCGGAGGGCCCACCCATATCCATGGCATGAGCAGGAAGCCCATGTGGGAACTGGCGGTCAAGGACGCCCTCGAACACCCTGAGAAGGGACTAGTCCCGGACGCGGCGGCCGGCGGACAGGGTTTGCGGGCATGGTTTGATGCCCTGGACAAGGCAACCGGGAAAGCTGCCGCTTTCGATACCCGGCTGGAGGGCAACAAACTGCTGACGGGACAGGCGTCCAAGGGGATCGCGAAACGACTCAAGCAGCACGGCCTTGAGCTCGTCGCTGAGCCTGCAAGTTTCCTCGTTGATGACACCAACAAGCTTTTGCCGGGTGAACTCGACCGGGCGCGCGAATGGGGAAGGACCCTCGGGGCGGCCCTCACGCCTGCACCTTGAGGCTGGCCGGTGGGCACGGCAGCGGCTTCTTTTCCGCCCGGGGCTGACGCTCCCGCGGGATCCGGCCTCTCCACGCGGGAGGTGAAGGAGCGCACGCTCGCCGGCCTGGCCAACGGAGTCCCCGACAACTCGAGCCGCACCCTGTGGCAGATTGTCCGGGCCAATGTGCTGACTCTCTTTAACGGCATTGTTGGTGGTTGCTTCCTGCTGTTGCTCGTCCTCGGGCAGTGGCAGGATGCGCTCTTTGGGTTCGCGGCGCTCAGCAACGCCGTGATCGGCGTGGTCCAGGAGTTCCGGGCCAAGCGGCTGCTTGACCGGCTGGCAGTCATGGATGCCCCGCAGGCCAGGGTGCTCCGCGACGGCCAGGTGCAGGAGATCGCGGTCGCGGATGTGGTCCTGGACGATATAACCGTCCTCCAGGCCGGCGACCAGGTCGTAGCCGACGCCGTCATCGTCGACGACAATGGCCTGGAAGTTGACGAATCCCTCCTCACGGGTGAGTCAGAGCCCGTGAACAAGGACCCGGGCGCAACGGTGCTGTCCGGCTCCACGATCACAGCCGGCCAGGGAAAGGCGAGGGTGGTCGCGGTGGGGGCCAGCTCGTACGCTAGCCTGCTCACTGCTGAAGCCAAACGTTTCTCCCTCGTCAATTCAGAGATCCGCAACGGGATCAACCGCGTCCTTGGGTGGATCAGCTGGGCGCTGTTCCCCGTGGTGGTCGTCATCACCAACGGCCAGATGCAGGCCAAAGGCGGCTGGGACGCCGCTTTCCGTACCGGCGCGTGGGTGGAGGCGCTCGTCGGAGCGGTGGCCGGGGCCATCGCGATGATCCCCCTGGGACTCGTGCTGATGACCAGCGTTGCGTTCGCCGTCGGCGGCGTCCGCCTTGCCCGCCACAACGTGCTGGTTCAGGAACTGGCTGCTGTGGAGGGCCTTGCCCGTGTGGACGTTCTTTGCATCGACAAGACTGGCACGCTGACTGAAGGCAAGGTGGTTTTCGACGGCGTGTATGCCGTAGGCGGGCCACCTCCGCCGGGCTGGGAGGAGGCCCTGGGATGGTTCGGCTCGGACCCCCACGCCAACGCCACGGCCCGCTGCCTGGCTGGCACCTTCGGCTTCGATGGCAGCCGGGCCCCGACCGCCGTCGTTCCTTTCTCCTCCGCCAGAAAGTGGAGTGCTGCCAGTTTCCTTCCGCCCCACACCGCTGCGGGGACCTGGGTGCTGGGTGCCCCTGAGATGGCGTTGCCAGTGAGTAGCGGAAGCACCGATGTTGTCCTGGTACAGGCCCGCCGCCTCGCGTCAGCGGGTCTCCGCACGCTGGTACTGGCCCACACACAGGAAACCGCGCCCGAAGGGAATCCCGACGACGCCCGGTTGCCCCGGGGCCTGGCAGCGGCCGCACTGGTCACTTTCCGCGAAAAGGTCCGCCCGGATGCCGCACAGACGTTGTCCTACTTCCGCCGGCAAGGCGTTGTCGTCAAGATCCTCTCCGGCGATGACCACCGAACGGTCTCGGCTGTAGCACGTGAGGTGGGGCTCGACGTCGGCGAAGGATACGACGCGCGTCACCTGCCCCAGGACGCGAAACAGTTGGAGGAAACGCTCGAAGGATTTTCTGTGTTCGGCCGCGTGACGCCCCAACAGAAGAAAGACATGGTGCTGGCACTGCGGCGGATGGGGCACACCGTGGCCATGACGGGCGATGGCGTCAATGACGCGTTGGCGTTAAAGGAGGCGGACATCGGCATCGCCATGGACACGGCGGCACCCGCTACCAAGGCCGTGGCCCGCCTGGTCCTGTTGGACGGGCGCTTTGACAGGCTACCCGCGGTCCTGGCCGAAGGCCGCCAGGTTATCGCCAATATTGAGCGGGTCTCGGTGCTGTTCCTGAGCAAAACAACCTACGCTGTTGCCTTGTCCGTGCTCTTCGGAGCACTGATGTGGAACTTTCCCTTCCTGCCCCGGCAGCTGTCCGCCACCGATGGGCTGACCATCGGCATTCCCGCGTTCTTCCTGGCCCTGATGAGTAACAGCCGCCGCTACCGGCCCGGTTTTCTCCGACGGTCCCTGGCGATGGCAGTTCCAGCTGGAATCGTCGTCACCGCGGCGGTCATGGCTGTCCAGGTGTATTCCGTTGGTGCGGCGGGCTTCAGCGTCGGAGCCAGCCGCACCGCCTCCGTGCTGACGTTGTCCCTCGTAGGCCTGTCTGTCCTGGCAGCCGTCAGCCGCCCCGTCAGCGCCCTGCGCCTGGCCATCATCGCAGCCATGTTCCTGGGCCTGGTGCTGCTGATGACCGTCCCCGTCCTGCAGGAGTTCTTTATGCTCGAATGGCCACCTCCTGAACTCACGGCTGCCGCCCTCGCCGCTGCCGCCGTCGCCATCGTTGCGGTCGTGGCGCTGAGCCGGGCCCATGCAAGGCGGTACCCCGCTGATCCGCCTGTGAAGATGACGCCTCCTTAGAGCCAGTCTGCTGCAAAGTCCTGCGGGGGCCACCAGCGTGTGCGCGGTGAAACCGCAAACCTGCGCCCGGAGACCTCCCAGGGGACGATTTGGACGAGGTGGTCTTTGGTTCCGGGCTGCCAGGGCCCGCGGTCCGGACCGGTTTCCTGAAGGGTCGCTGGATCTCCCTCAAACGGCCCTGGCGTTCCCTTGACCACAACGCTCCAGACTTCGGTGGCGTAGGCGTTCATCCCATCCGCTTCAAAGGCCACGGCGGTGCCACTGAGGAGGGCACGAAGTTTCGTGCCAGCGGCAGTTCGAAAGACCACCTTTCCTCCGATAACCATGAAGTTCACAGGAAAGATCTCGGGGACTGAACCGTTGATCACGGCCAGCCGGCCTATGTAGGAGGACTCCAGATACTTCCAGCAGTCAGCCGGGACGAGGACTTCCGTGGGGGATTCCGAAGCGGAGCTGCTCATGGAACTGATCCTAGCCCCCTGTCCCGCCGGGTCGC
>NZ_JAKFFD010000232.1:0-83941 GCF_036675385.1 Pseudarthrobacter sp.
CATCATTACAGGTCGAGAGCCCCCCAACCACCAGGTTGCGGGGCTCTCCCACTTTAACCACCACACCACAAAACACCCCCGAACCCGCACCCCACCAAAGACACGGCACCCAACACACCCGCCACCGTCGGAAACCGCACCCCGGACACAGACCACAGCGGGAGCGTCCGCCGGAAACCCGCAGAAACTGCGAGAGCGTCAGCCTGGGACTGTGAACATTCCCACGACGGCGGTCTGGAGACGGATTCATGTCATCTGTTGGTGGTGTCTCGCCTAGAATTGACTGAGATGTACGGACTTCGAAGCGCTTGATTTCGGGTTGCGTAGGATAACGAAACACGGAACGAGCGGCTGCGATTGCGCCAGTGGTCGGCTCATAACAGGAGGAATCCCCATGGCTGAGCACAACGGCGGCAACCGCGGCGGCAACGACCGCGGTCCTTTCCGCGGCAACAACAATTCTGGCGGCGACCCGCGCGGATTCCGTTCCCGCGGAGACCGTAACCCGGAGGCTCCGAAGCGCGCGCCTGGTTCCGGCGAACGTAAGCCTTTTGGTGATCGTCCGCGTCGTGAAGGTGATGGCGAGCGTCGGACCTTCGGCGGTGGAGAGCGAAAGCCTTTCAGCGGCGGCGGGGACCGGAAACCGTTCACAGGCGGCGGCGGTGGAGAGCGGAAGCCTTACGGTGACCGTGACAACAAGCCTTTTGGTGACCGTCCGCGCCGTGAAGGTGACGGCGAGCGTCGGACCTTCGGCGGTGGAGAGCGAAAGCCTTTCAGCGGCGGCGGCGAACGCAAACCTTACGGTGACCGTGACAACAAGCCTTATGGTGACCGTCCGCGCCGCGAAGGTGACGGTGAGCGTCGTGGGTTCTCCGGCGGCGACAACCGCAAGCCGTTCGGTGACCGCCAGGACCGTGCCCCCCGCAGCTTCGACCGTGGTGATTCCGGCCCCCGCCAGTTCGGCAGGGACCGTGCGGAAGACCGCCCGGTCCGTGTACCCAACGCGCGTGATCTTCGCAGCGCCAACCGCCCGGACCGCGAACGTTCCCCGGAAATCGATGAGGATGTCACGGGCAAGGAGCTTGACCGCGCTACGCAGCACCAGATCAAGACACTGGAAGACAAGAGCGCCGAGTGGGTTGCCCGCCACCTGGTAATGGCCGGACGCCTGATCGACGAAGAGCCCGAGCTGGCTTTCCAGCATGCCCTCGCCGCGAGCCGGCGTGGTGGCCGGCTGGCTGCCGTCCGTGAAGCCGTCGGACTTACTGCTTATGCGGCGGGACACTACGGCGAAGCACTGCGCGAATTCCGGACCTACCGCCGCATCAGCGGTTCAAACGTCCACCTGCCCGTGATGGCGGACTGCGAACGCGGACTCGGCCGGCCTGACCGCGCCCTCGACGTTGTACGTTCCGAGGAAGCCAAAGACCTTGACGCCCCCGGCAAAGTCGAACTGGCCATCGTTGCGGCCGGTGCACGGGCTGACCTCGGACAGCTGGACGCTGCCGTAGCAGAACTGGAAATTGCCCAGCTGGATATTAACCGGGCGTTCTCCTACAGCCCGCGGCTGTTCCGGGCGTACGCAAACGCCCTGTCGGCCGTTGGCCGCGAAGATGAGGCGGCAAAATGGCAGAAGCAGGCAGTTGTGGCTGAAAATGCCCTGGGCCTCGGCGTCGATGAGGAACCCGACATCGTGGACCTCGGCTGGGACGAGGAAGAGGAAGCCCGGGAAGAAGCCCAGCGCCGGCGTCTGCTGGAGCGCGCTGCCGCAGGCCCCGAAGCTGCTGCCTCCACGCCTGCTGCCCGGACCGAAGCAGCCGCGGACAAGACTGCCGTTGAGGCCGCCGCCGTGGATGCAGACATCGACGACGTGGAATCGGATTTCTTCGAGTCCGATGACGCCGAGTCCGACGAGGATTCCCTCGAAGCAGATGAGCTGGAAGCCGGCGACGCCGAGCACAATGAAGCCGAGCACGGCGAAGAAGTGCGCGATGAAGAACAGCACAGCGAAGCAGACGGCAGCAGCAACGCCACTGATGGCCACTCTGACGGACGGGACAGCTAGCCCGCTATGACTGAAGTTCCACTGATTTCCCTGTTCGACGCCCTGTTGGCGGACCTGGACGGCGTGGTCTATGCCGGGCAGCACGCCATCCCAGGCGCCGTGGACTCGCTGCAGCAACTGGAGGGTTTGGGCATTGGCCTGGGGTATGTCACCAACAATGCCTCCCGCAGCCCGGCGCAGGTAGCGGCGCATCTCCGTGAATTGGGTGCACCGGCAGACGACGACCAGGTGGTCAGTTCCTCGCAGGCCGCGGCCGAACTCCTGGCGTCACTCGTCGCCCCCGGAACGCGGGTGCTGATCACCGGCAGCCCCGCTCTGGCGCAGGAAATCGAACTGGTGGGACTGACGCCTGTCTACAGCCAGGACGAGGATCCGGTGGCCGTGGTCCAGGGATTCAATCCCGGGATCGGCTGGAAAGATCTTGCAGAGGCGGCGTACGTCGTGTCGGCCGGAGCACTGTGGATCGCAACCAACACCGATATGTCCATTCCGCAGGCGCGCGGCATAGCCCCGGGCAACGGCACCCTGGTGGCAGCTGTGGCCGCCGCCACCGGACAGACGCCGCGGGTTGCCGGCAAGCCGGAGGCTCCGCTCTTCCATGCAGCCGCCAAACGGCTCGCCGCTGACCGCCCGCTGGTGGTGGGCGACCGTCTGGACACCGACATCCTCGGCGGCAACAACGCCGGGTTTGCCACTGTGGCAGTGCTGACCGGCGTCGACACCACAGCTACCATCCTGGCCGCACGCACGGCGGAACGCCCGGACTACATCATCAATTCCCTCAGCGACCTCCACCGCCCCTACCCGGCGCTGGACCACACTGACGGAACGCACCGCTGCGGGGCCTCCACTGCGCGGGTCAGCGGTGACACTATCCACGTCAGCGGCAGCGAGCGCGACCTGGATTCCTGGCGGGCCGCCTGCGCAGCCTGGTGGACTGCGGTCCCCGACGCCGCACTGCCCACGGAACCCAAACTCGAGTGGCGCAATCATTAGACTGGTCCAATGACTGAGCTGAACGAACCGCACTATCCGGAAGCAGCCCAGCCAACGCCGGAATGGCCGGACACAGCGGCGCCGGCAACCACCGATCCATCCATTGCGGCGATAACGGCCGCGCTGGACGGCGTCGAACGGTTGCCCGTGTCTGAGCATGAGGCTGTTTACAGCGACCTCCACGATGCCCTGCTGCACGCGTTGAACGAAGAGGCCCCAGACGGCGAAGGAGAAGCTTGAGCATGGCACGACTTGACCAGGCGCTCGTCGCCCGGGGCCTGGCCAGGTCCCGGACCCACGCTGCTTCGTTGATCGCCGAGGGCAAGGTGAGCTCGGCCGGGCAGGTCCTGTCCAAGGCGTCCCTCCAGGTCGACGACGGCAGGGACTTGTCGGTCGAGCACACGGAAGAGGACAGCTACGTCAGCCGGGCCGGGCACAAGCTGGCGGGCGCGCTGGACGTCTTCCCTGAGGTCACGGTTGCCGGCAAAAGGTGCCTGGACGCCGGCGCCTCCACCGGCGGCTTCACCGAGGTGCTCCTGCGGCGCGGTGCGGCACACGTGGTGGCGGTCGACGTCGGCCATGACCAGCTGGTCCCGCAGCTACGCGCCGATGACCGCGTAGCCGTGCATGAAGGCATGAACGTGCGGTACATGGCGCCGGAGGACATCGGCGGCCGGGCCGAACTCACGGTGGCCGACCTCTCCTTCATCTCGCTGACCCTGGTGGTCCTGCCCCTGGCGCTGTGCACGCAGCCGGGCGGCGACCTGGTGCTGATGGTGAAGCCCCAGTTCGAGATCGGCAAGGACCGGCTGGGCCGCACCGGCGTGGTCACCTCCGAGCGCGAACGCCGGATGGCAGTGGAAAAAGTTGCCAATGCAGCGCTCGACGCCGGACTGGACTTATGCGGCTTGGCGGCCAGTCCGCTGCCGGGCCAGGACGGAAACGTCGAATACTTCCTGTGGATAAAGCGCAGGATGACCCAAGACCTGCCTAAGATCGAAGAGCGCCTCGCAGCCATTGACGGATTGCTTGGCCGAATCTGGCCGAACCACTAGAAAGCGGAACCCGATGAGCAGGCGAGTACTTGTCCTTGCCCACACTGGCCGCGAGGAGTCACTGAAGGCCGCCTGGGAAGCCTGCGCCCAACTGCATGACTCCGGCATTGTTCCGGTCATGCAGGAGTCCGAACTGCGGGACATGGAAAGATTCTTCGGGCAGCTCACCCAGCCGGTGGAGATCCTGCACGACCACGTACAGCTGCCGGACGTCGAGCTGGTGATGGTCCTGGGCGGTGACGGCACCATCCTGCGCGCCGCGGAGCTGGTGCGGGAGGTGGACGTACCCTTGCTGGGCGTCAACCTTGGCCACGTCGGCTTCCTGGCGGAGAGCGAGCGGGCGGACCTGGCCCAGACGGTGGAATGGATTGCCCGCCGGGACTACACGGTTGAAGAGCGCATGACCATCGACGTCCAGGTCTGGGTCCGCGGCCAGAAGATCTGGCACACCTGGGCCCTGAACGAGGCCGCTATCGAAAAAGGCAACCGCGAACGCATGATCGAGGTGGTGACCGAAGTGGACGAGCGCCCGCTGACGTCCTTCGGCTGCGACGGTGTGGTGGTGGCCACCCCCACAGGCTCCACCGCGTACGCGTTTTCCGCCGGCGGGCCCGTCGTGTGGCCGGAGGTCGAGGCCCTGGTGATAGTTCCCATCAGCGCCCACGCGCTCTTTGCCAAACCGCTCGTGGTATCGCCCCGGTCCCGGCTGGCCGTGGAAGTCCTCACCCGAACCGGTGCCCAGGGGGTGCTCTGGTGCGATGGCCGGCGCTCCGTGGACCTGCCGCCCGGCGCCCGGGTTGAAGTGACCAAGTCGGCCACCCCGGTCCGGCTGGCCAGGACGCACCAGACGCCCTTTTCAGCGCGTCTGGTCCGCAAATTTGAACTTCCCATTCACGGCTGGCGCGGCCCCGTGCCGCAGTCGGAGACCATCCACACCGGACCCATCCCGATCGTCCGGACGCCGCGGCCCAGGCCGCCGCTCCAGCTTGCCTCCGGCGACCAGCCGGAGGACGATACCGATCCCGCGACCGCAAAGTGAACCATGCTTGAAGAACTGAGAATCCGCGATCTGGGCGTCATCACCGACGCCACGCTGCCGCTGGGCCCTGGGCTGAGCGTCGTTACCGGCGAAACCGGAGCCGGCAAAACGATGGTGGTCACCGCCGTCGGCCTCCTGCTGGGGGCGAGGTCCGACGCCGGTGCGGTCCGGAGCGGCGCGAAGAGCGCCACGGCGGAGGCCGTCCTCAAGCTCGACGCCGGGCATCCGGCGATTGCCCGGGCAGCTGAAGCAGGTGCCGACGTGGAGGAGTTCGACGGCGGCGCTGAGCTTATTCTTGCGCGTCGCCTCGGTGCGGACGGGCGCAGCCGGGCCTTCCTAGGCGGGCGGGCCGCCCCGGTGGGCGTTCTCGCGGAAATCGGTGAAACCCTCGTGGTGGTCCACGGCCAGTCGGACCAGATCAGGCTGAAGGGGGCGGCCGCCCAGCGCGGCGCCCTGGACAAATTTGCCGGCGATGCGCTGGCGGGCCCGTTGGCCTCCTACCAGGCGCTCTACAGCCATTGGAAGGCCAGCCAGGCGGAGCTGGAAACCCTGCGCAGCGCCGCCCGCGACAGGCTCCGCGAGGCAGAATCGCTGGAAGCCGCCCTGGCCGAAATCAGCACCGTGGATCCGCAGCCGGGGGAGGACGAATCCCTCAAGGCGGAGGCCGTGAAACTGGCCAACGTCGAAGAGCTCAGGATTGCAGCCAACACGGCGCACCAGGCGCTCATCGCGGAGGACTACGGCGACGCGGGCGACGCCACCACGCTCGTGGACGTCGCGAAAAGAACCCTGGAGCACGTGGCCGAACACGACGCCGAACTCGGCTCCGCCGCAGCACGCCTGGCCGAAGTGGGGTTCCTGCTCAACGACATCGCCACGGAACTGGCCAGCTACCAGGCCGGGCTGGACTCGGAGGGCCCCGAACGCCTCGCCGAGATCGAGGACCGGAGGGCCGCCCTGGCCACACTGGTCCGCAAGTACGCCCCCAGCATCGACGAGGTCCTGGTGTGGGCGGAAAACGCCCGGGTCCGCTTCGACGAGCTGCAGGACGACTCCACCAGGATCGAAGCCCTGGACGCGGACGTGGTCCGGACCGAAGCGGAACTGCAGACGCAGGCAGCCGCCGTCAGCAAGATCCGCGCCAAGGCTGCCAAGGACCTGTCCGGCCGCGTGAGCGCGGAGCTGAAGGCACTCGCCATGGCCGACGCCACGCTTGTCATCACCCGTGAGGCGGCCGCTCAGCTGACACCGCATGGAGCGGACGAGATCACATTCCTGCTCCAGCCGCACTCCGGAGCCCCGGCCCGTCCGCTGGGCAAGGGCGCCTCCGGCGGCGAACTCTCCCGCGTCATGCTGGCCATCGAGGTGGTGCTGGCCGCGGTGGATCCGGTGCCCACGTTTGTGTTCGATGAGGTGGACGCCGGGGTCGGCGGGCGGGCCGCCGTCGAAATTGGCCGCCGGCTGGCCATGCTGGCACAGCACGTGCAGGTCCTGGTGGTCACGCACCTGCCGCAGGTGGCAGCCTTCGCGGACCAGCACATCACCGTCACCAAGACATCCGTCAGAGGGGCCGACGGCGGCACCGCCAGCGGGTTCACGTCCAGTGATGTTCGCCTCCTCGACGGCCCGGAGCGTGTGCGGGAACTCGCCCGGATGCTGGCGGGCCAGGAGGATTCGGAATCGGCCCAGGCGCACGCCCAGGAGCTGCTGGACGACGCGAAACTGCTGCCGTTGCGGGCCTGACGGCGGATACCCCTTGATCGCAGGGCGCTTCGCCCTGCACACTGGATCATTTGGGGAGACAGTTCCTGATCGGGGAAAGGCTCAATTGATGATAGGCTCGAATTCCGTGGTGCAGCGATCAAATTCCCGTGTAAATTCCCGGTTCCCGGGCTCGTCCAAGACGACCAAACACATCTTCGTAACCGGTGGTGTGGCGTCCTCGCTCGGTAAGGGGCTGACGGCTTCGAGCCTCGGTCACCTCCTGCGGGCACGCGGCCTGTCTGTAACTATGCAGAAGCTCGACCCCTATCTGAACGTGGATCCGGGCACGATGAACCCCTTCCAGCACGGCGAGGTCTTCGTCACCGACGACGGCGCCGAGACGGACCTGGACATCGGACACTACGAGCGGTTCCTCGACGAAAACCTCGAGGGATCAGCCAACGTGACCACCGGCCAGGTCTACTCCACCGTGATCGCCAAGGAACGCCGCGGCGAATACCTCGGTGACACCGTCCAGGTCATTCCGCACATCACCGATGAGATCAAGCGGCGCATGCGGCTTCCGGCCGAAGGCAAAAACGCGCCGGACGTCATCATCACCGAAATCGGCGGCACCGTGGGCGACATCGAGTCGCAGCCCTTCCTCGAGTCCGCCCGCCAGGTCCGCCAGGACATCGGCCGCGGCAACGTCTTCTTCGTCCACGTCTCCCTGGTGCCCTACATCGGACCCTCGCAGGAGCTGAAGACCAAACCAACGCAGCACTCCGTGGCAGCCCTGCGCTCCATCGGCATCCAGCCCGAGGCAATCGTGGTCCGCTCGGACCGCGAAGTCCCCGAACCCATGCGCGCCAAGATCGGCCGCATGTGCGACGTCGATATCGAAGCCGTCATCGGATGCCCGGATGCCCCCAGCATCTACGACATCCCCAAGACCCTGCACACCCAGGGACTGGATTCCTACATCGTCCGCGCCCTGGACCTGCCGTTCAAGGACGTTGACTGGACGAGCTGGGACAAGCTGCTCGAAGCGGTCCACAACCCCAAGCACCACGTGGAAATCGCACTGGTGGGCAAGTACATCGACCTGCCTGACGCATACCTGTCCGTGACCGAGGCCCTGCGTGCCGGCGGCTTCGCCAACGACACCAAGGTCAAGATCCGCTGGGTACCGTCGGATGAGTGCGAAACGCATGAAGGTGCCGTGGCGTCCCTGGACGGAGTGGACGCCATCTGCGTTCCCGGCGGCTTCGGCATCCGCGGCCTCGAAGGTAAGCTGGGCGCCCTGAAGTACGCCCGCGAAACCAAGCTGCCGGTCCTGGGCCTGTGCCTGGGCCTGCAGTGCATGGTGATCGAATATGCGCGCAACGTGGTGGGCCTCGAAGGAGCTTCCTCGTCCGAGTTCGAACCGGACTCCAAATACCCGGTGATTGCCACCATGGAAGAGCAGTTGGACATCGTGGACGGCAAGGGTGACCTTGGCGGCACCATGCGCCTGGGCCTGTACGAGGCAAAGCTCGACGACGGCTCGGTCATTGCAGAGACCTATGGCAAGACCACTGTCAGCGAACGCCACCGGCACCGCTACGAGGTCAACAACAAGTACCGCGACCAGATCGCTGCCGAGGGCCTTGTGTTCTCCGGAACGTCACCGGACGGCAAGCTCGTGGAATTCGTTGAGCTGCCCCGCGAGGTCCACCCGTTCTACGTGGCAACCCAGGCGCACCCCGAACTGAGCTCACGGCCCACGCGGCCGCATCCGCTCTTCGCCGGGCTCATCAAGGCCGCCCTGGACCACCAGAACGCACAGAACGCGCCGGCAGCCAAGCCGTTGCGTACGGTTGCCGCAAAATAAAACCGAATAAGTAGAGGACGGCGCGATGCCCGGCACACCTGAAACCCCCCAAGCTGCACGGCAGGTTTCGGATGCACCGAGCCCGCGCCGTCTTCTGTCTACGGAGAAGGTCTATGAAGGCCGGATCTGGGATGTAGTCAGCGACAGCTTCCAGCTGAGCGAAACTGGGGAGTCCCTGACCCGGGACTACATCGACCACCCTGGCGCCGTGGCCGTCCTGCCCATGAACGATGCCGGCGAGGTTCTGCTGATCAGGCAGTACCGGCACCCCGTGGGCATGGACCTTTGGGAAATCCCGGCCGGCCTGCTGGATGTGGAAGGCGAGGATTTTGTGGCGGGTGCTGCCCGCGAACTCGCCGAGGAGGCGGACCTCGCGGCCGGCGAATGGAACGTCCTGGTGGACTTCTTCAACTCGCCGGGCTCCTCCAGCGAGGCCATCCGCATCTACCTCGCCCGGGACCTCACGGACGTGCCTCACCACGAACGCCATGAGCGGACCGATGAGGAGGCCGAGATTGAGTTCCACTGGATCGCTCTGGACGACGCCGTGGCCGCGGTCCTGGAAGGCAGGCTGCACAACCCGTCCGCCGTCGTCGGAATCCTGGCCGCCGCCGCGGCGAAAGCTGACGGCTTCGCCGGATTGCGTCCAGCGGATGCACCCTGGCCTGCGCACCCCAGCCAGCGTTGATGACGGCGAGTACTGAGGCAGAAGCCCCGACGCCCCCCGTCCGGCCACAGACCGCCATCGACCTCGCCATCACCGAGTATCTGCAGCATATGGGCGTGGAACGCGGCCTGGCAGCCAACACACTCTCCGCCTACCGCCGTGACCTGGCACGCTACTCCCGTTACGTGACGTCGGAGGGCTGCCAGGGCCCGGGCCAGATCACCCGCCACCACGTGACGGGGTTCCTGATGGCACTCAACGACGGATCCGACGGCGGCACGGCCCTGGGCGTCCGGTCTGCTGCCCGGACTGTGGTGGCCGTCCGGGGGCTCCACAAGTTCTGGGCGCTGGAGGGGATCACAACGACGGACCCCGCCAGCGACGTCCACCCGCCCATGCCGGGCAAACGGCTGCCCAAGGCCATCAGCGTGGACGAAGTCACCCGGATCCTTGAAGCCGCGGGCACGGACACTGCCACCGGGCTCAGGGACCGCGCCCTGCTCGAATTTCTCTATTCCACCGGGGCGAGGATCAGCGAGGCCGTGGGCCTGGACGTTGACGACATCGCCCTGCACGAGGCCGAAGCCGGGCCCGCCGTGGTCCGCCTGTTCGGCAAAGGATCCAGGGAACGGCTGGTGCCGCTGGGATCCTATGGGGCGCGGGCTGTGGACGCGTACCTGGTGCGCGGCCGTCCACTCCTGGCGGCGAAGGGCAAGGGAACACCCGCCCTGTTCCTGAACGCCCGCGGAGGCAGGATCAGCCGGCAAAGCGCCTGGACCATCCTGAAGGCGGCCGCGGACAAAGCCAACGTCACCAAGGATGTTTCCCCGCACACACTGCGGCACTCCTTCGCGACGCATCTGCTCGAAGGCGGCGCCGATGTCCGCGTGGTGCAGGAACTCCTGGGGCACGCCTCAGTCACCACAACGCAGGTCTACACCCTGGTTACGGCTGACACACTGAGGGAAATTTATGCAGCAGCCCACCCCCGGGCGCTGGGCTGACGCCGGCGGCCAGGCTATAGGGTTGGGGGCATGACGTTTACCCCTGTCACCCTGTGCTTTCTCATCCGTGAGTCCGCCGGTGTGCCGCAGGTCCTGCTTGGCCTGAAGAAGACCGGCTTCGGCCGCGGCAAGGTGGTGGGACTTGGCGGCCATGTTGAGCCGGGGGAGACGGATGCAGAGGCTGCCTGCCGCGAAGTCCACGAGGAAGCCGGGATTGTGGTCCGGCAGGAGGATCTGCGCGACGCCGGTGTGGTGACCTTCGATTTTCCTGCCCGCCCGGAGTGGAACATGAGTTCACGGCTCTTTGTCGCAGCGAACTGGACCGGTCAGCCGGCCGAAAGTGCCGAGATCCGGCCGGAATGGTTCGACGTCGGTGCCCTACCCGTGGAACGGATGTGGCAGGACGCAGAGCACTGGCTGCCGCTCGCGCTTGCCGGGTCCTTCTTGCGCCTGACAGTGGTCCTGAACGATGACAACGAGACCGTCCGCGAAGTGCTGGACTGATCACGGCCACCTCTGCGTTGGCGTAACGGCCGACGGCGGGCCGGCCACCTTCAAAGGTGACCGGCCCGCCGTCGTGCGTTCAGAGGTATTACGGAACGTGCCGTTCGTCCGGTCCGTTGTACTCGCTCAGCGGGCGGATCAGGGAGTTGCTGGCTGCCTGTTCCATGATGTGGGCGGTCCACCCGGTGATGCGGCTGGCCACGAACAGGGGAGTGAACGTGGCAGTGTCGAAGCCCATCAGGTGGTAGGTGGGGCCGGCCGGATAGTCGAGGTTCGGTTTGATGGCCTTGGCCTCGTCCATGGCCTGCTCGAGGCCGTTGTACAGCCCCAGCAGTTCAGGGCGGCCGTAGTGGGCGATCATCTTGTCCAGCGCGGCCTTCATGGTGGGGACGCGGGAGTCCCCGTGCTTGTAGACGCGGTGGCCGAATCCCATGACCTTTTTCTTGTGGGCCAGTGCATCCTCCATCCAGGCCTTTGCCCGGGCGGCCGCTTCGTCCAGTGATTCCTCGGGCCGGATGCCGATCTCGTCGAAGGTGTGCATCACGGCTTCGTTGGCGCCGCCATGCAGCGGGCCCTTGAGTGCGCCGATTGCGCCGGTTACTGCCGAGTGCAGGTCGGACAGGCTGGAGGTGATCACGCGGGCGGTGAAGGTGGAGGCGTTGAAGGAGTGCTCGGCGTACAGGATCATCGAGACGTTGAAGGCCTCCACGACCTCCGGGACCTGGTCTTCGCCGAACGCCATCCACAGGAAGTTTTCCGAGTAGCCCAGGTCATCCCGGGGCTCCACGACTTCCTGGCCGCGCCGGCGTCGCTGGTCGTAGGCGACCACCGCGGGCATGGCGGCGAAGAGGTCCACGGCCTTGGCCATGTTGGCCTCGGGCGAGGAGTCCTCGGCCAGGGGGTGGCGGGCGCCCATGACGGATGCTGCGGTCCGGCAGACATCCATCGGGTGGGCGGTAGTGGGAATTGTGTCGACGATCTTCTTCACCACAGGATCAAGGGCGCGGCCGGCGCGCTCGCGGGCAGAGAACGCGGACAGCTCTTCAGGGGTGGGCAGTTCGCCGTTCCACAAGAGGAAGGCCACTTCCTCGAAGCTGCATTTGGCGGCGAGCTCCTGGACGGGATAGCCGCGGTACAGCAGCGAATTGGTGTCCGGGTTGACCTTCGAAACCGCGGTGTAGTCCACCACGACGCCGGCCAGGCCCTTCTTGATATCAACAGCTTCCATGCTGTCCTCCTTCGTTCATTGGGCAAGCCCGGATGTGCCGGAATGCTTGCAGTCTCCTTGGTGGCTCTCGGGTCCTAGCGGACGCCGGGAATTTGGAAGTTGAAAACGCCGGTATCGAAGTGGTTGTAGGCCTCATAGTCCACAAGGTCATAAAGCCGCGCACGGGTGAGCATATTCTCCACCTGTGCTTCCTGCGACCCTGTTGCCTTGATCGATTCCAGAGTACGCTCTGCTGCGCCCATGGCAATGCGCAGCAGCGTGACCGGGTAAATGACCATGTTGACGCCCACACCCTGCAGCTGGTCCACGGTGAACAGATCGCTCTTGCCGAACTCGGTCATATTGGCAAGGATCGGCACGTCCACGGCGTCGCGGATGGCCTGGAACTCGGACAGGTCCTTCATTGCTTCCGGGAAGATGGCGTCCGCACCGGCTTCCACGAGGGCCCGTGCCCGGTCCTTGGCGGCTTGGATTCCCTCTACGGCGCGGATATCGGTCCGGGCCATGATGAGGAAGTTCGGATCGCGGCGGGCGTCGGCCGCGGCTCGGATGCGCTTGGTGGCCGTGTCCTGGTCCACCACGTTCTTGCCGTCCAGGTGCCCGCAGCGCTTGGGGTTGAACTGGTCTTCGATGTGGCAGCCGGCCAGGCCGGCGTTCTCCAGTTCCTGGATGCTGCGGGCCACGTTCATGGGCTCGCCGAAGCCGGTGTCCGCGTCCACCAGCGTGGGCAGGTCGGTCATGCGGGCGATCTGCCCGGCACGCGTGGCCACCTCGGTGAGGGTGGTCAGCCCGATGTCCGGCAGGCCAAGGTCATTGGCCAGCACGGCTCCGGAGACGTAAACACCGGCGAAGCCCTTTTCCTCGATCAGCCGCGCCGAGAGCGGGTTGAAGGCGCCCGGGAACTGTTGGATGGTGCCGGACGCGAGCATATCGCGCAGCGCGATCCGCTTCTGCTCCGGGGTTGTCTTGGAATACAGCATCTGGTTCTCCTGTGCGGGGTGGGTAAGCAGAGCTTAGAA
The DNA here is from genome assembly GCF_036675385.1 of Pseudarthrobacter sp. Classification (NCBI taxonomy): domain Bacteria; kingdom Bacillati; phylum Actinomycetota; class Actinomycetes; order Micrococcales; family Micrococcaceae; genus Pseudarthrobacter; species Pseudarthrobacter sp. The sequence goes on from NZ_JAKFFD010000232.1 coordinate 13,155, forward strand.
GAGGCCGGCCGGTGCGTTGCTGAGGTCGATGACACCCGGAGCGGCGGTGATGTTCAGCTGGTCCAGTTCGCCCGGGCCCAGGTCCGGGAGGCTTTCGGCGGCCGCGAGGAAACGCTCGATTTCCGCCTCGGCGACCAGGCCGGCTGCCAGGCTGCGGAACTTGTTGATGTACTGCTGGCGGGCGAACGGCCGGGCGCCGAGCGGGTGGGCGTCGGCGACAGCGATCTGGTCGGTGATGACCGTGCCGTCCTTCAGGGTGATTTCCACGGAACCGCCGAAGGCCTTCTCGGCGATGTCCAGCGAGTGGTAGCGGCGGGTCCATTCGGCGTCTTCGACGGTGCTGACCTTGTTCCACAGCTCCACGGTGTCGGCGCGGCCGGCACGCTCAGGACTGTAGGAGTCAACGTGGTGCCAGGAGCCGTCCTGGAGTGCCACGGTGAAGATGTACGGGATGGAGTGGTCCAGGGTTTCCCGGCTGGCCGTGGGGCTGTATTTCTGCGGGTCGTTGGCGCCGGAACCGATCACGTAGTGCGTGTGGTGGCTGGTCTTGATCAGGACTGACGCCACGTTGGCCGGGTCCGTTGCCTCGGGGTGCTCGGTGTGGAGCTTGCGGGCAAGGTCGATCCAGGCCTGAGCCTGGTATTCCGCGGAGTGTTCCTTGGTGTAGGTGTCCATGATGGCGCGCTTGGCTTCGCCGGCCTCAGGGAGGGGGACCTCGTAGGAGGCGTCCGGGCCGTCCAGCATCCAGGCGATCACGCCGTCTTCGCCTTCGTAGATCGGCACGGGGGAGGTCTGGCCGCGCATGGAGCGGTCCACGGCTTCGACAGCCATCTTGCCTGCGAACGCCGGTGCGTGCGCCTTCCAGGTGGAGATCTCACCCTTACGGGACTGGCGGGTGGCGGTGGTGGTGTGAAGCGCCTGGCCGACGGACTGGAAGATCGTCTCGACGTCCAGGCCCAGGAGTGTGCCGATACCGGCAGCGGCGGACGGGCCGAGGTGGGCCACGTGGTCGATCTTGTGCTTGTGCAGGCAGATGGCCTTGACCAGGTTGACCTGGATCTCATAGCCGGTGGCAATGCCGCGGATCAGGTCCTTGCCGCTCGCGCCGACGTGCTGGCCAACGGCGAGAATCGGCGGGATGTTATCGCCCGGGTGGGAGTAGTCAGCCGCCAGGAACGTGTCATGGTAGTCGAGTTCGCGGACGGCCACGCCGTTCGCCCAGGCTGCCCACTCGGGGGAGACCCGGTCCGTGATGCCGAAGACGCCGGCGCCCTTGCCGTTGGTGGTCGGTGCGTGGGTCAACGCCTGGGCCCGGGCAGCCACGATCGGGCCACGGTTCAGCGAGGCGATGGCCACGGAAGCATTGTCGATGACACGGTTGATGACCATCTCGGTGACCTCGGGCGTGACCTCGACGGCGTCGGCGGCGACGACGGCGATCTTGTGCGCCAGCTGGTCTTCGCGGGGGAGGTTCTCTTCGCTCTTGTAGACGCGGACGTGGTTGAGCTTAACCATGGTGCTCCTTCTTAGTGCTGTGGGTGGGTAGCTTTGACGTGGGAAAGGCTGCGGTGCAGGTGCAGGGTGGTGGCTGCTTCGGCGAGCCTGGCGTTGCCTGCGGCGATGGCCTCGGCGATGGCCGCGTGCTCGACGGCGGCCGCGTACAGTCGCGGTGCGTCATCGGCCGCGAGGCGGCGGACCCGGACCAGGTGGACCCGCAGGCTGCGCATCGCCTGTGCGAGGTAGGAGTTTGAGATGGCGGCGTCGATCGCCTCATCCAGCCGGCCCACCAGGGCGTAGTACTCATGCCGGGCAGGATCGGTGTCGCTGATCAGCTCCTGCGCCCGCAGGAGATCGGTGTGGAGCTTCTCAAAGACAGCGCGCTCGCCGCGTTCGGCAGCCAGGGCTGCAGCCTTGCCCTCGAGGGTTTCGCGGAGCTCGAACATCTCATCGATGTCCTCCAGTGAGATGTCGGTGACGACGACGCCGCGGCCGCCTGCCGCCGTCGTCAGCCCTTCCGCGCTAAGCCGGCTCAGCGCCTCCCGGACCGGAGTGCGTGAGACGCCCAGGCGTTCCGACTGCTCCACTTCGGCAAGGACCGTGCCAGGTGCCAGGCGCCATTCGATAATGTCTTCGCGAAGCGTTGCGTAGGCTTTGTCGCTGGCCCGCATGGTCCCTCCCGTCAATCTGCTCATGGGCACCAGTGTATACACGAATTGCCGAAAGACCCAGCAAAAGCCAGCTAATCAGCGAAATAGCCGCAGGTATGTATACATGGGCCTTGTCTGGCGCGGGTTGCCCGCATAGCATGGTGGCAACACAGCGACGTGAACGGGAGCCCATGATGGTCAGCGGAAATTACCGGGAAACATATTCGCGCAGCATCGAAAAGAAGGACGCATTCTGGCTTGAGGCGGCAGGCGGCGTGACCTGGTCCAGGACGCCGGAAACCGCGCTTGATGGATCGGCCGCCCCGCTGTTCCAATGGTTTCCCGATGGCATGCTCAACACGAGCTACAACGCCCTGGACCGCCACGTTGAGGCCGGCCGCGGGGACCAGGATGCCCTCATCTACGACTCCGCGATGCTGGGGATCAAACGCACGTACAGCTACGCCGAACTGACGGACCTCGTGGCGCGGTTCGCGGGTGTGCTGCGCTCGCAGGGAGTCGGCAAAGGGGACAGGGTGGTCATCTACATGCCCATGATTCCCGAGGCCGCCATCGCGATGCTGGCGACCGCCCGGCTCGGGGCCGTGCATTCGGTGGTTTTCGGCGGGTTCGCGCCCAAGGAACTCGCCGCCCGCATCAAGGATGCCGGTCCGGCCGCGATTGTGACGGCATCCGGCGGGATTGAGCCCTCACGCCGGGTGGAGTATCTTCCGGCGGTTGCTGAAGCACTCGAACTTGCCGGTGCCGGGCAGACGCCCGTCATATTCAAGTGCCGGGAAGGCTTTGTGCACGCGGCCGCCGAGTATCCGGACTGGCTGGACTGGGACCGGTGCATTGAGGCTGCCGCCCCGGCGGCAGCAGTGGACGTCGCAGCAACCGACCCCCTCTACATCCTCTACACCTCGGGCACCACCGGCGCGCCCAAGGGTGTGCTGCGGGACAACGGCGGGCATGCCGTGGCGCTCAGCTGGACCATGGCAAACATCTACGACATCGGTCCCGGCGACGTGATGTGGACAGCGTCCGACGTCGGCTGGGTGGTGGGGCATTCCTACATTGTCTATGGCCCGCTGCTGGCCGGTGCCACCACGGTCCTCTACGAGGGCAAGCCCGTGGGGACACCTGATGCGGGAGCATTCTGGCGCGTCGTGCAGGACCACAAGGTCAACGTCCTGTTCACCGCGCCCACCGCCCTGCGCGCGATCCGCAAGGCCGACCCCCATGCTGCGGAACTGGCCAACTACGACACTTCCACGCTGCGCACGTTGTTTGCCGCCGGCGAGCGGCTGGACACGGACACCTACCGCTGGGCAGGTGAGGTCCTGGGTGTTCCGGTGGTGGACCATTGGTGGCAGACCGAAACCGGATGGGCCATCTGCGCCAACCCGCGCGGGCTGGAGGACCTTCCCTTCAAGCCCGGGTCACCAACCGTGCCCATGCCCGGCTTCGAACTGAAGATTGTGGACGGCTCCGGGGCGGCGGTGCAGCCGGGGGAGGAGGGCAATATTGTCCTGCAGCTTCCCTTGCCTCCCGGTACCCTGACCACCCTCTGGCAGAACGACGACCGTTATGTGTCCTCGTACCTTGCGGCCTTTGAAGGCAGCTACGCCACAGGCGACAGCGGCTACCGGGATGCCGACGGCTACGTCTTTGTGATGGGCCGGACGGACGACATCATCAACGTGGCCGGCCACCGGCTGTCCACCGGTGCGATTGAGCAGGTCATCGCCAGCCACCCGGCCGTGGCCGAATGTGCCGTGATCGGCGTGGCGGATCCCCTCAAGGGGCAGCGCGCCAGCGGCTACGTGGTGCTCAAGGCAGGCGTAACCGCCAACGAGAACGAGGTGGTCCGCGAGCTGATCGCCCTTGTCAGGAAGGACATCGGACCGGTGGCCGACTTCAAGCACGCAACAGTGGTCGAAGCACTCCCCAAGACCAGGTCAGGGAAGATCCTGCGCAAGACCATGCGCCAGATTGCCGACGGCGACGAGTACGTTGTGCCCTCAACGATTGAGGATCCCGAGGTGATCGGGCAGTTGCTGGGTGTGCTCCGGCCGGAAGGCGCCGTTTGATACCCCCGGACGCAAAGAAGCCTTGACTGTGACCTGACCCACCGTTACCGTGTCCGCGGCACCAGTTCCCGTCCACACCGCTCCGCACCCGCAACGCCTTCTCCGCCACACGGAGGTCTATATGTCCGACCACCACGGTCATGGTTCGCCCGACGATCACCGGCACCCGGATCTGACTGACCCTGAGCCGTGGGGCACCGGCGATCCCGCGGTCGAGGAGATTGTGAGGGGCAGGTCAGCCACGCCGGTCCAGGTGCCCGCGGGCGTGAGCCCCCGGCTCTACAACGAGGACCTGGCGCCCACCACGCGCAAGGGGCGCACCTGGCACGCCTACAGCATCTTCACGCTCTGGGCGAACGACGTGCACTCGCTGGGCAATTACGTGTTTGCCATCGGATTGTTCGCCCTGGGATTGGGCGCCTGGCAGATCATGCTCGCCTTCCTGCTCGGCGCCGTCCTGCTGTTCCTTCTCCTGAACCTTTCGGGGTTCATGGGCGAACGGACCGGCGTGCCGTTCCCGGTCATGAGCAGGATCGCGTTCGGCATCCGGGGCTCCAATATCCCCGCCATCATCCGCGGCGCCGTCGCCGTCGCCTGGTTCGGCATCCAAACCTATCTGGCGTCGGTGGTGCTCCGTGTGCTGATCCTGGCGCTCGCGCCGTCGCTGGCACCGCTCGATACAGACTCGTTCCTCGGGCTCTCGACCCTGGGCTGGATCTCGTTCGTTTCGCTGTGGGCGGTGCAGACGGTGATCGTGAGCTTCGGCATGGAGATGATCCGCAAGTACGAGGCGTTCGCTGGCCCCATCATCCTGGTCACCATGCTCACGCTGGCCGTCTGGATGTTGGTGGAAGCCGGTGGGACTATCGCCTGGTCAACCGCTGACTCGCTGACAGGCCCGGTGATGTGGGTGCGGATTCTCCAGTCCGCCGCGCTGTGGGTGGTCGTTTACGGGACGTTCGTATTGAACTTCTGCGACTTCACCCGGGGTGCACCGTCCAGGCGGTCGGTGGTGCGGGGCAACTTCTTCGGCATCCCCATCAACATGCTCTTCTTCGCCGCCATCGTCGTTGTCCTCGCCGGCGCCCAGTACAAGATTGACGGCACGGTCATCGAGTCGCCCACCGACGTCGTCAACGCCATCCCGAACACGCTCCTGCTGGTGCTGGCCTGCCTGGCCCTGATCATCCTGACGGTGGCCGTGAACCTCATGGCCAACTTCGTGGCACCCATATACACGCTGGCCCACCTTTTCCCGCGGACGCTGAACTTCCGGCGCGCAGCCGTGATCTCCGCGGTGATCGGCCTGGTGATCCTGCCCTGGAACCTGTACAACTCGCCCGTGGTCATCGTCTACTTCCTCGGCGGCCTGGGCGCCCTCCTGGGGCCACTGTTCGGCGTCATCATGGCCGACTACTGGCTGGTCCGTAAGGGCAGGGTCAACATTCCGGATTTGTACTCGGATTCCCCCCACGGGGCGTATGCCTACACCCGTGGCGTCAACCGGAAGGCCGTCATCGCGGGCACACCGGCTGCCATCGTCGCGCTGGTACTGGCCCTCGTCCCGGCGTTCACGTATATCTCCGGCTTCTCCTGGTTCGTCGGCGCGATCCTGGCCGCCGTCACCTACCTGCTGATCATGGACCGCCACACGCCGTTCGAGGCCGTCGACGGCGAGCACATCGCCGTCGCACCGAAGCACTGACCGGCCCCACAAGGGCAAGAGCCCCCAACGAAGGAGTTCCAATGCCACAGGTATTGACCTCGCGGTTCCTGTTCGGTCCGGGACCGTGCAACTGCTACCCGGAAGTGACCGCCGCATTGGCGTATCCGGTGATTGGGCACCTGGATCCGGTCTTCATCGAACGGCTCGACAACACGTGCGAAGGCCTCCGCACGGTCTGGGGGACTCAGAATGCCCGCACGCTGCCCTTGAGCGTCACCGGTTCCGGCGGCATGGAAGCGGCTTTTGTGAACACCGTGGACGACGGCGATGTGGCAGTGATCGCCGTCAACGGCCTCTTCGGTGAGCGCATGTGTGAGGTGGCACGCCGCTGCGGCGCCACCGTGGTTCGTGTAGACCACGAATGGGGCACGCCCATCGACGTCGAGCGCGTCCTGGCGGCCCACCCGCGGCCGAAGGTGATTGCGGCCGTCCACGCCGAAACGTCGACTGGGGTGCTGTCCGACGTCGCGTCGCTCGGGCAGAACAAGGGTGATGCGCTGTTAATTGTCGACGCCGTGACATCCATCGGCGGGCTGGAACTCCTGGCAGATGACTGGGGAATCGACGTCGGCTATGCCGGCACCCAGAAATGCCTCGGCGTGCCACCGGGGCTGTCGCCCTTCACCATGTCGGGTAGGGCCTTCGAGCGAAGGATCAAGAATCCCCGCTCCTGGTACCTGGACGTCGGACTGCTCGGCGGTTACGTCGGGGCCGCCAGTGGCAGCGGCAGAACTTACCACCACACGCCGCCGGTCACCATGATCGCCGGCCTCGAGGCGGGCTTGCAAAGAATCCTGGCCGAGGGACTGGACGCGGTCCAGGCGTGCCACCGTGCGGCAGGGGCCGCGTTGCAGGCGGGGCTCCAGGAGATGGGACTTGAGCTGTTCGCGGCCGAGGGCCACCGGCTGCCCAGCCTTACCACTGTCAAGGTCCCGGACGGCGTCGACTCCGCGGCCGTACGCCGCCATCTGCTGGAGCACTTCAGCATCGAGATTGGCTCAGGGGCGGGCAAGTACACTTCCAGCATCTGGCGGATCGGAATGATGGGCCCGAACGCAAACGCCGCATCAGTGACTCTGGCGCTGGGGGCCCTCAAGGAAGCCATCTCCGCTGCCTAGCCACACTCTGTAGGCTCAGGGCCGCTTCCAGCCGTATTCGTTCTCTGGCCTGCCGGGCGTGCCGTAGCGGGGCGCCCGCGATACGCGGCCGGCGTCGGCGAGGTATTCGAGGTAGCGTCTGGCGGTCACGCGGGACATGCCCAGGGCGGCCATGACTTCCGTTGCTGAAACAGATTCCGAATGCTGTTTCAGGTACGCCTGGACAGAGTCGAGAGTGGAGACTGAGAGGCCCTTGGGGAGGGGCAGTTCCGACGGCGCCCGGAGGCTTGCGAAGGCCTGGTCCACCTCGCTCTGGGAGGCGCCGGTCCTGCCGGCACCGGCCTCCGGGGAAGCCAGTTGCTGCCGGAACAGCCTGTAGCTGGAGAGTTTGTCTTCGAACGTGGCAAACGTGAACGGCTTGATCAGGTACTGGACCACGCCGATGGCGACGGCGCTGCGGACAATCGCCACTTCCCTGACCGCGGTGATGGCAATGATGTCCGCCAGGATTCCTGCCGCACGCATCCGGCGGGCGATGTCCAGGCCATGCAGGTCCGGTAGGTTCATGTCGAGGAGGACCAGTTCCACCGGCTGGCCGGCTGCCGCCAGATCCGTCAGGAGCCTGAGCGCGGACTGGCCGTCAGGGGCCGTCCCGGCAACAGTGAACCCTGCCATCCTCCCCACGTAGGCCGCGTGCGCGGCCGAGGCCACCGGTTCGTCCTCCACCACGAGGACGCGGATATCGGTCACTGGAACTGCTCCTCTTTGTCGGTCCCGGCGGCCATGGCCGGCAGGAAGACATGGAAGCGTGCGCCGTCCTTGCCTGTGATGGTCATGGTACCGTCCAGGCGCTGCACGGCCTGGCGGACGAGGGCCAGGCCAATGCCGCGTCCGAACGGACCGGAGGCCTTGGTGCTGAAGCCGTGCCGGAAAATGTCCTCCACGGCGGCGGGGTCCACGCCGGGGCCGGAATCCGCCACCGTGATGTCCAGGCCCTCGGCATCGGACTCCACGGTCAGCTCCACCGTCCTGGGAACCGCGCCATCCGCGGCGGCGTCGATCGCGTTGTCCAGGAGGTTTCCCAGGATGGTGACAAGGTCCTGGACAGCCAGGCCGGCAACGGACGCGGACCCCTCGGTGGAGAGCGTCAGCTTCACTCCGCGCTCATTCGCTTCGGCGGCCTTCCCCATGATCAGGGCGCTGAGAACCGGCTCGTCCACGGAACTCACCATCTCGTCGGTCAGCTGCTGGCTCAGTTCGAGATCCTTGGTGGCGAATTCCAAGGCCTCCCGGGTCCGGCCCAGCTCCAGCAGGGAAACCATGGTGTGCAGCCGGTTGGCGTGCTCGTGGGTCTGGGCGCGGAGGGCGTCGGACAGCGTCCGCATCGTTTCGAGTTCACTGCCCAGCGATTCGATCTCCGTCCGGTCGCGGATGGTGGCCACGGTGCCGAACACCGCGGGTCGGCGGAGGCCGGGGGAGTCGGGCCCGACGGCCGGGCCCTGGTTCACCACCACGATCCGCGGGCCAGTCAAGTGGATTTCGTCGTGGGCCGTGCGGCCGGATTCAAAGAGTTCCTTCAGGCTGGGGGCCAGCGGGAGGTCCGTCAGGGAGGGCGGCCGGGACGGATCGTCTTCCGAATCGCGCGGCTCCAGTCCCAGCAGCTCAGCGGCCTGGTCGTTGTACATCACCACCCGGCCCTTGGTGTCGATCAGGATCAGCCCCTCACGCACGGAATGCAGGACCGATTCGTAGTAGGCGAACAGCTGCGCCAGCTGCTCCGGCCCCCACCCCCTGGTCACGCGGCGCAGGTAGCGGCCCAACAGCCAGGACGCCAGGGATCCGCCCACGAGCAGGGCCAGGCCGAGGACCAGCAGTGCGGGCAGCCGGCCGGAAAGCGCCACGTCCACTGTCCGGACCGTGACGCCGGCGGCAACCAGCGCCTTGACGTTCCCCGCGGCATCCTTGACCGGAACAACAGTCCGCACCGACGGCCCCAGCGTTCCTGCTGTGACCTCTGTGAAAACTTCGCCACGCAGCGACGCCTCGATGGAGCCGATGTACGGCCTTCCCAGCTCCTCGTCCCGGGGGTGCGTCCACCGCGTTCTGTCCGGCGCCATGATGGTGAGGAAGTCCGCTCCGGACCCGGCCATGACGTCCAGGGCGTAGGGCTGGAGCAACGCCGACGGATCCTTTTGGTCCGCGGCCTGGAGGACCAGCGGATTAGCGGCGACGGCGGCAGCAACACCGGCCATTCGCCGCCCGGCTTCCTCATAGCTCCGGTCCCTGGCATCGACGAACGTTGCGGTGCCCGCCACCGCGATGAAGGCCAGCACAATCAGCAGATTCGCCACGAACAGCCTGCGGGCGATACTCCAGCGGTGAATCATCAAGCACCTCCCATGACCAATATGAACGCAACCGTGAGCTAAGTCACGGTGTGGCCAATGATGGATATCACACCGGACCGACGCGATGAGCCCAGAGAATGCGCCGCAGCGTCTACCAGATTATCCATAAGGAGACACATCATGGCTTCTCAACGAGGAGAGTCGCTCGGCACCGTGGAGACGCGGCGCAAGGGCCTGGACAAATCGCACTACCTTTACATTGCCGTTATTGCCGCCGTCATCCTGGGCGCCGTCGTCGGCCTGCTGTTCCCCGAGGTCGGCAAATCACTGAAGCCCCTCGGCGACGGCTTTATCAAGCTCATCAAAATGATGATTGCACCGATCATCTTCTGCACCATCGTCCTAGGCATCGGCTCCATCGCCAAAGCCGCAACGGTCGGCAAGGTCGGCGGCCTGGCCCTGGGCTACTTCGTCGCCATGTCCACCTTTGCCTTGGGTATCGGCCTTGTCGTCGGCAACCTCATCCACCCGGGTGAGGGTTTGAAGCTGGCGGCGTACGACCCCAACAAGAAGGCGGAAGTAGACAGCACCGTTGCCTTCCTCCTGGGCATCATTCCGGGCGACATTCCGGTTCTGCCCACACTCTTCGCCGCCATCCTCGTAGGCTTCGCCCTCCAGAAGATGGGCCCACAGGGCGCTCCTGTCCTCAAGGCCATCGGCCACGGCCAAGTGCTGGTATTCCGCATCCTCATCATGATCATGTGGCTTGCCCCCGTCGGAGCTTTCGGTGCCATCGCCGCCGTCGTCGGAGCCACCGGCTTCCAGGCGATCGTCAGCATGTTCACCCTGATGGCCGCTTTCTACATCACCTGCGCACTGTTCATCGTCATCATCCTGGGTGGCCTGCTCAAGGTGGTTACCGGCGTCAACATCTTCAAGCTCATGAAGTACTTGGGCCGCGAGTACCTCCTGATCTTCTCCACCTCCTCCTCCGAGGCAGCCCTTCCCCGCCTCATCGCCAAGCTGGAACACCTGGGGATCTCCAAGCCCGTCGTCGGCGTCACCGTCCCCACCGGCTACTCCTTCAACCTGGACGGCACGGCCATATACCTGACCATGGCGTCCCTGTTCGTGGCCAACGCCATGGGCACGCCGCTGGATCTCGGAGCGCAGATTTCCCTGCTGATCTTCATGATCATTGCCTCCAAGGGTGCCGCCGGCGTCACCGGTGCCGGCCTGGCCACTCTGGCTGCTGGTCTCCAGGCGCACGCGCCCCAGCTGCTGGGGGGCGTGGGCATGATTGTGGGCATCGACCGCTTCATGTCCGAGGCGCGGGCACTGACGAACTTCACCGGCAACGCCGTTGCCACCGTCCTGGTCGGCACCTGGGTCAAGGAAATCGACAACGAGCAGGTAAGCGAAGTTCTCTCGGGCCGGGCTCCCTTCGACGAGCAGACCATGATCGCAGGACATGCCGAGCCGACGACGGCTTCTCCCAAGGAGCCGGTGCTGGCCAACGCCTAACGCGGCGCTGAATCTGACCAAGCTGCGGACCGCCCGCACAGCCCCGGCTGTGCGGGCGGTTCCTGCGTGCGGCAGGCTAACCTTCGACCTCTACTAGAAGGTCAAGGCTCAGAATCCACGCAAAGTCAAGTTCCCTCGAATACCGTGTCGGGGCCTGTAGCCTAGGTGGAAAGCAGGATCGGCGCTGGAGTTCCAGCGGCAGGAAAATCACCGTCATCGAAAGTGTGGATAGATACGTGAGCAGCGAACAGGGTTCGGCAACTCTGGAAGGCACGGAACTCGATCTGGAAGACGCCGTGATGGGTCCCACCGGGCGCCCCCACCGCGAATTTCCGGAACCCGCCCCGCTGTCGTCCCACGGTCCCGCGCGCGTGATCGCCATGGTCAACCAAAAGGGCGGCGTTGGCAAAACCACATCCACCATCAACCTGGCAGCGGCCCTTGCTGAATACGGCCGCAGGGTGCTGCTGGTTGACTTCGACCCGCAGGGCGCGCTGTCTGCGGGCCTGGGCATCAACCCGCACGAACTGGACCTGACGGTCTACAACGTCCTCATGGACCGCAAGGTGGACATCCGCGACGCCATCCACCAGACCGGCGTCGAAAACGTGGACCTGCTGCCGGCCAACATCGACCTCTCCGCCGCAGAAGTGCAGCTGGTCAATGAAGTCGCCCGTGAACAGGTACTGGACAGGGCGCTGAAAAAAGTCGAAGACGATTACGACGTCGTCCTGATCGACTGCCAGCCCTCCCTGGGCCTGCTGACGGTCAACGCGCTGACCGCCGCCCACGGCGTGATCATCCCGCTGATCTGCGAGTTTTTCGCGCTCCGTGCCGTAGCCCTGCTGGTGGAAACCATCGACAAGGTCCAGGACAGGCTGAACCCCGGCCTGCAGGTTGATGGTGTCCTGGCCACCATGTACGACGCCCGCACGCTCCACAGCCGCGAAGTCATCACCCGCCTGGTGGAAGCCTTCGGCGACAAAGTCTTCGAGACCGTCATCAAACGCTCCATCAAGTTCGCGGACGCCACCGTCGCGGCCGAGCCGATCACCAGCTACGCCGGCAGCCACATCGGCGCCGATGCCTACCGCCGCCTGGCCAAAGAGCTGATTTCGCGCGGCGGCGCACCCTAATTACGCGTGGCCGAGTCCAAACCCGGCTTTGAGGTGCGGCTGGCCAACTTCACCGGCCCGTTCGACCTCCTGCTGGGCCTGATCGCCAAGCACCAGCTGGACATCACCGAGGTGGCCATTGCCACCGTCACTGATGAGTTCATCAAGTACATCAGGAAGCTCCAGAAGCTCGGCGAGGAATGGGCGCTGGATGAAGCCAGCGAATTCCTGGTCATCGCCGCCACCCTCCTGGATCTGAAGGCGGCAAGGCTGCTGCCCGCCGGTGAAGTCGAGGACGATGAGGACATCGCCCGGCTGGAAGCGCGTGACCTCCTTTTTGCGAGGCTTCTCCAATACAAGGCGTTCAAGCAGGTGGCAGCCTTGATGGCGGGAACCCTCGACCAGGAAGCCGGCCGGTTTCCGCGTCAGGTTGCCTTGGAAGAGCACTTCGCCGCCATGCTCCCGGAACTGGTGTGGAAGCACACACCGGACCAGTTCGCCCGCCTGGCCGAGTCCGCACTGAAGCCCAAGACGCCACGGCCCACCGAGGTGGGCCTTGCCCACCTGCATGGCAGTGCCGTCAGCGTGAAGGAACAGGCCGAGATCCTGGGGCTCCGGCTCCAGTTGGGGAAGCCCCTGTCGTTCCGAGCGTTGATCGCCGACGCCGATTCCACCCTCGTGGTGGTGGCCAGGTTCCTGGCATTGCTGGAGATGTTCCGGGACCGGGCAGTCTCCTTCGACCAGGTGTCGCCCCTGGGTGATCTCACCGTGCACTGGATGGTGGATGGCCGGGACTGGTCAACAGAAAACCTAAGCGAAGAATACGAGGAACTGTCGTGAGCCAAGAACTTCCGGAGCCCGGGGCGGAGCCGGTCCTGGACGTCCGGGATCTTCCCGGCGGTGCCAAGGCTGCACTCGAGGCGGTCCTGATGGTCCTGGACCAACCGGCCAGCGCTACTGAGCTGGCCGCCGGGCTTAACCTGACCGTCGCCGTCGTCGAGCAGTTACTGGCGGAACTGCAGCGGGAGTATAGCGGCTATACTGTTAAAGCCCCGGACATGGACCGTGCCAGCGATGCTGGCTTCAGCGCCAGCCCCCGGGGTTTCGAATTGCGGAACATCGCCGGTGGCTGGCGGATCTACTCCCGCGCAGACTTCGCCGAGATCGTCGGACGGTTTGTGCTTGAGGGTCAGACGGCCAGGCTCACGCAGGCAGCCTTGGAAACATTGGCTGTCATCGCATACCGCCAACCTGTCTCCAGGGCCAGGGTGTCTGCAATTCGAGGAGTCAATGTCGATTCTGTCGTACGGACATTGACCCAGCGCGGACTGATCGAAGATTCGGGACACGATCCTGAGTCGGGAGCCATCCTCTACCGGACCACGTCGTATTTCCTGGAACGGATGGGAATCAGCTCCGCAGCGGAACTGCCCCAGCTCTCACCCCATCTTCCGGGGCTCGAGGGCATTGCGGAGTTCTACGACGCCGACAGAATGTAGGCGGGAAATCCCGCATGCACACACGAATATTCATAAGGGCAGATAATTTCTGCATGGCTGGCTAGGGTTGTTCTTGGACAACCAGCCGGCCAAATAACGAAGGACGGGTCATGACACAGGCGGGACGCCAGGGTTCACCACGTAACAGTTCGGGACGCAACAGTTCAGAACGCAATGCCGGACAGGGCGGCGCCAGCCGCAATCCAGCGGCCAGCCGTAATCCGGCGCAGGGCGGCGCAAGCCGGAATCCTGCACAGGGCGGCAGCGGCCGCCCCAGCGCGGCGGGCGGCGGATTCCGCGCCGGCGCAGGCAAGCGTAACGCCGGATTCGGCGGCGGCGACCGGCCGTACAAGGCCCCGAGGCCCCGCGAGGAGCCATTTGTGGATCCCGGCGACGCCCCGGCGTCGCCACCGGCCGGCCGCGGTGCCTCCGACTGGAAGCCGGCAGGCAGCACATCGGCGCGCAAGCCTGCTGCCCGCAAACCGGGCGCCAACAAGGCTCCCGGCACCCCCGGCGCGCTCAAGCCCAAGCCGCGCACCGGAAGGCCCGGGGCGGCGGCGTCACGCGCCTTCGGCAGCGAACGGTTTGGCCAGAACCTTGGCCCCGTCCGGAAGCCTGCCCGCAAGCGCGGAGCCCGCGGTGACGTCCCGCAGTCGGAAATGCACGACGCCGACGGCACCCGCCTGCAGAAGGTCATGGCCCAGGCCGGCGTGGCTTCGCGCCGCGTCTGCGAAGAGATGATCGCCGAAGGTCGTGTTGAGGTCGACGGCCAGGTTGTCACTGAGCTTGGTGTCCGCGTGGACCCCAAGACGGCAGTCATCCACGTTGATGGCCTGCGCATCCAGCTGGATGAAAACCTCGTATACATGGTCTTCAACAAGCCCAAGGGCGTGGTGTCCACCATGGAAGACCCCGATGGCCGTCCCTGCATCAGCGATTTTGTGCGGAAGACCCACCTGGGCGAACGCCTGTTCCACGTGGGCCGGCTGGACGTCGCCACCGAAGGGCTGCTGCTGCTGACCAACGACGGCGAACTGGCCAACCGGCTGACGCACCCGTCCTACGAGGTCCCGAAGACCTATCTGGTCCAGGTCCGCGGCCCGTTCCCGCAGGGAGTCGGCGCCCAGCTCCGCGAAGGCGTGGAACTCGAGGATGGCTTTGCCTCCGTTGACTCCTTCAAGCTGGTGGACTCCACTCCGGGCCATGTGCTGATCGAAGTGGTTCTGCACTCAGGCAAGAACCGGATTGTCCGTCGCCTGTTCGACGCCGTCGGGTTCCCGGTCCTGCGCCTGGTGCGCGTCAAGGTGGGTCCCATTGGCCTGGGCGACCAGCGCCAGGGCAGCATCCGCAACCTTGGCAAGCAGGAAGTCGGCCACCTGCTGGCATCCGTAGGACTCTGAGGCATGTCCGCATTTCGCTCCCACGGGCGGGGGCACCTCAACGGGCCGGTCGTGGTGATTGGCACCGGCCTGCTCGGTGCCAGCATCGGGCTGGGCCTGCGTGGGCGCGGCGTGCCCGTGTTCCTGTCTGACCCGTCGCCGACCAACCAGGCGGTGGCAGTCGACATCGGCGCCGGCCAGCCCCTGGACCAGCTGGGGGACGAGGCGCCGGAGCTTGTGGTGGTGGCAGCACCGCCGGACGTGACAGCCGACGTCGTGGCCCGTGCGCTTGCCGACTACCCGGATTCCGTGGTGGTTGACATCGCCAGCGTCAAGGCCGCCATCCTGGCGGAGTTGGGCGGCCGCGGCGCGGACCTCGCCCGCTATGTGGGGACGCATCCGATGGCCGGGCGCGAAAAGTCCGGGCCGGTTGCGGCCCGCGGCGAGCTCTTCACGTCCATGCCGTGGGTGGTTTGTCCGGGCCCGGAGTCATCCGCGGCTGCCGTGCAGACTGCGCGTTCCCTGGCCACGGACCTGGGAGCCGTGGTTTCCCAGTTCACTGCCGACGAACACGACGAAGCCGTGGCCTTGGTATCGCACCTGCCCCAGATCATGTCCTCCCTGCTGGCCAGCCGGCTGCAGGGGACGCCGCTTCACGCGCTGTCCCTCGCCGGCAACGGGCTGCGGGACGTCACGCGGATCGCCGCCAGCGATCCCACGCTGTGGGTCCAGATCCTGGGCGGCAACGCGGGAAAGGTCGTGGAGATCCTATACGGGGTCCGCGAGGACCTGAACCGGCTCATCGGGACGCTGGAGGAACCGCTTGCGCCCGGCGCCAGGCTGGACCTGGCCCAGCTCATCAGCGAAGGCAATGCCGGGCAGGCCCGTATTCCGGGTAAGCACGGTGGCCCGCCGCAGGCATACTCCTGGCTGACGGTCCTCGTGGATGACCGGCCGGGACAGATCGCGCAGCTCCTCACCGAAATCGGTGAGATCGGCGTGAACGTGGAGGACCTTCGGCTGGACCACTCCTCGGGCCAGAACGTGGGCATGGTGGAACTGTCCGTGCTGCCGAACAAGCATGACCATCTGATCGAAGCACTCAACGACCGCGGATGGCGGGTATTGCAGTAATGACACAAGAACTTCTTGACACCCTTCCGGCCTTGCGCGTCGGCAGGCCTTTGGTGGTCGCCATCGACGGGCCGTCAGGCTCCGGCAAGTCCAGCGTGAGCAAGGAAGTGGCCCGCCGGCTGCACCTTGCCTACCTGGACACCGGCGCCATGTACCGTGCCCTGACCTGGTTCTGCGTCACCAGCGGAATTGACCTCAGCGACGCCGCCGCCGTGGAGCAGGCCTCCCGTGACCTGGTCCTGGAACTGAGCACCACACCGCGGGAGGAATACGTCCGCGTGGGCGGCGCCGACGTCACGGACGCCATCCGTGAACCGGCAATTTCGTCGGCGGTCAGTGCGGTGGCCACCACCCTGGGTGCGCGGACCGAACTGATCCGCCGGCAGCGTGAGGTCATTGAAAAGCACCACCGCCGCATCGTGGTGGAGGGCCGGGACATCACGACCGTCGTGGCCCCGGGCGCGGAAGTCCGCATGCTGCTGACCGCCAGTGAGGAGGCCCGGCTTCGCCGCCGCGGCATCCAACTGGGCGGCACGCAGGATGCGGAGCAGCTCGCCGCCCAGGTCACCCACCGTGACGCCAAGGATTCCACAGTGGTGAACTTCACCCAGGCTGCCGACGGTGTTGTCACCCTGGATTCTTCCGATCTGGACTTCGCCGAGACCGTGGACGCGGCGCTCGTGATCGTCACGAAGGTGCTTAACCGTGACTGACCGCGGCGTGCGGCTTCCCTCCGGCCTGACCATGACATGGAGCCGGCCCGTCGGCTGGCTCCTGGACCACGTGGTGTACCGCACGTCCGTCACAGGCCGGGACAACGTGCCTACGGGCGGGCCGGTGATTTTTGCCGGCAACCACATCAGTTTCCTGGACGGGCCGGTGATGTTCGGCGCGTCGCCGCGTCCCATGCACATCCTGGTCAAGAAGGAGATGTTCAAGGGCTTGCTGGGTCGGGTCCTTCGGGCCTCCGGCCAGCTGCCGGTTGACCGCTCCGGGGACCGGGCTGCGCTGCTGCTGGGCAAGAACATGCTCGACGCCGGCCGCTGCATCGGGATTCTTCCGGAAGGATCTCGGGGGAGCGGCCAGGCAACAGACATCAACAACGGGGTGGCCTGGCTGGCGCTGAACTCGGGCGCCCCCGTGGTTCCCGTGGCGATCCTCGGCACCCGGACGGGCAACGAACACCTCGACACAGTACCCAGGCCAGGGCGGCGGTTCCACGTCAGCTTCGGCAACGCACTGACCCTCAGCCGCAACCCCGGCGAAACGGGCCGTGCTTCAATGGACAGGGCGGGAATGGAAATCCGCGCTGCGCTTGCGGGGCACGTCCAGGAGACCATCCAACACAGTGGGCAGCCTTTGCCCCACGCGGATTTCCGCACGAACTTCACAGCAGTAGCCGGGACGCCGGCAGATGACCACTAAGGAAAGTGCAATGAGCGATACGACTCAAACCTCCAGCCACTCCGGCGCCGGCGAAGATGAATACACGCCCACCGGCACGGACCAGGTGGCCGAGCGGCTGGCCGCGATCGACGACGACGAAGCGGAGATGCGTGCCGCGTCGCTCCGCGCCGGCTTGGACGACTACGAGCTCGACGAGGAAGACGCCGCCCTGCTGAGCGGGAACTACGACGACGAGGACTTCGACGGTCCGGTCAAGCTCGATCCCGTGCTTGCCATCATCGGCCGTCCCAACGTGGGCAAATCCACTCTGGTGAACCGCATCCTGGGCCGCCGCGAAGCCGTGGTCGAGGATACTCCCGGCGTGACGCGGGACCGCGTGATGTACTCGGCACACTGGAACGGGCGCAACTTCACTTTGGTGGACACCGGCGGCTGGGAGCACGATGCCCGCGGCATCCACGCACGGGTGGCCGAACAGGCGGAAATGGCTGTGGAAATGGCCGACGCCGTGCTCTTCGTCGTCGACTCCGCGGTGGGCGCCACCGCAACGGACGAGGGCGTTATGAAGATGCTCCGCCGCAGCAAGAAGCCGGTCATCATGGTGGCCAACAAGGTGGACGACTTCGCCCAGGAAGCGGACTCTGCCACCCTGTGGGGCCTCGGCTTCGGCGAGCCATACCCCGTCTCGGCCCTGCACGGACGCGGCGTGGCCGACCTCCTGGACCACGTGATGGACACCCTGCCGGAGTTCTCCACCATTGAGGGCCTGGAACGCTCGGGCGGACCCCGCCGCATCGCACTGATCGGCCGCCCGAACGTGGGCAAGTCATCACTGCTGAACAAGCTGGCAGGGTCCGAACGTGTCGTCGTGGACAACACCGCCGGCACCACGCGTGATCCGGTGGATGAGTTCATTGAACTCGGTGACCGCACGTGGCGTTTTGTGGACACGGCAGGCATCCGCCGCCGCCAGCACATGGCGCAGGGCGCCGACTACTACGCCTCCCTCCGGACGCAGGCCGCGCTCGAAAAGGCGGAGGTCGCCGTCGTTCTTCTCGCGGTGGATGAGGTCCTCAGCGAGCAGGACGTCCGCATCCTGCAGCTGGCCATCGAGTCGGGCCGCGCCCTTGTGCTGGCTTTCAACAAGTGGGACCTGCTCGACGACGAACGCCGCACCTACCTGGAGCGCGAAATCGAGCAGGACCTGGCCCACGTGGCCTGGGCGCCCCGGGTCAACATCTCCGCGCTGACGGGCTGGCACAAGGACCGCCTGGTTCCCGCCCTGGACCTGGCCCTGGAGAACTGGGACAGGCGCATCCCCACCGGTAAGCTCAATGCCTTCCTTGGCGAGCTTGTGGCGGCGCACCCGCACCCGGTCCGCGGCGGCAAGCAACCGCGCATCCTGTACGGCACGCAGGCGTCCAGCCGGCCGCCGAAGTTTGTGCTGTTCACCACCGGATTCCTGGACCCGGGCTACCGCCGCTTCATCACCCGCAGGCTCCGCGAAACGTTCGGTTTCGAGGGCACGCCCATCGAGGTCAACATGCGCGTCCGCGAAAAGCGCGGCAAGAAGCGTTAATTAGGACACACCGGGGGCGTGCAGGCGGCAAAGTGTCACTTGCACCCTCCGGAATCGTGTAAGCTTTTCAAGGTGGTTCGGCCGGACTGCTGAGTTGAAATCCTGGCTAACATCGGGAGTAAACGCAGCGGAGAACGGCGGAACTAACGGGCTGTAGCGCAGCTTGGTAGCGCACTTGACTGGGGGTCAAGGGGTCGCAGGTTCAAATCCTGTCAGCCCGACCAAAACAGAAGCGTCCCGGAGAAAATTCTCCGGGACGCTTTTGTTTTGTGCCGTCCTTTTCGGATGTTTCGCGGCCTGGCTTATTTCAGGAACTTCGACGTCCTGCGGTCCGCCAGGATCTTTCCCTTGGTCTGGCACGTGGGGCAGTACTGCAGGGAAGTATCCGCGAAAGACACCTCCCGGACTGTGTCACCGCACACCGGGCAAGCTTCGCCGGTGCGGGCATGGACCCGCATGTGGCTGCGTTTGACGTCCTTGAGCTCGCTGGGCGGCTTGCCCTCGGCTTCGGCCAGGGCTGTTCCGAGCACGCTGTGGATGGCGTCATAAAGCACCTGCACCGTGCCGCGGTCCAAGGACTTGGCGGTGGCAAAGGGGGAGATCCTCGCAGCATGCAGGATCTCGTCGCTGTAGGCGTTCCCGATCCCCGCAATCACACTCTGGCTCCGCAGGACGCCCTTGATCTGCTGGGAAGTGGAGCCGAGAATTTCCGCCAGCATGTCGGCGTCGAACGCTGCGCTGAACGGGTCCGGCCCCAGCGCCGCGACGCCCGGCACATCCTGGGGGTCGCGCACCACGTAAACGGCAAGGCTCTTTTTGGTCCCCGCCTCGGTGAGATCCATGCCATGGGCACCGTCCGGCCCGGTGAACGCCAGCCGCATGGCGATGTGGCCCTTTCCCATCCGGAGCTGGGTGTCTGTGGGCGAGTCCGTGAAGCGGACCCAGCCCGCCCGGGCGAGGTGGAAGACAAAGGACGGCCCGTCGGTGTCAATGCTGACAAACTTTCCAAACCGCCGCACGCCGGCGACCGTGCAGTTCTCCAGCGCTGTGAACGGCGGATCCGCTGTCTTCAGCACGGCAAAGGAAACGATCTGGACCTTCCGCACCACCGCTCCGCGCAGGTGCTCGTCCAGGAAACCGGCCAGGCCTGCAACCTCGGGAAGCTCCGGCATGGCTTTACCTGTCGTCAGCCTGGCTGTCGGGTGCGGCCGGAGCCTCAGGAACAGCTGACGCCTCGGGAGCAGGTGAGCTGGCCGCGGAGTCATTGGCCGCCTTCGCAGCCAGGGAACGCTCGGCACCTGCCTTCTTGAGCACCTTCATCTTTTTGCCGCGCTGCCGCCAGACCCTCCACAGGATCAGGCCAACCACAAAGACCACGACGGCGGCGATGGCTGAGATCTGTGTCCACAGCGGGAACCAGGTTGCCTCCGTGCCAAGGATCCGCTGTCCGTTATGGGCGGCCTGCGAGCTGCCGAACATGATCCCGGCGGTCAGCAGATTCGGGGAGGCGAGAGCCACAGCGGCGACGAGGATGGTCAGCTTCCAGGGCCAGCTTACGGATTTGCGTGTGGCCTGCCAGGCCACCAGGAGGGGAACGAACGTGAAAACGAACCCGTAAAACATCCCCACCAGGATGCCCGCCCCAAGATTGCCCTGGACCTGGTTGCGGATAACATTCGCCCACCAGACCGGGAGGATGGCCGCTAAGGCAAAGTAAGCGATAGTGAGGACCACTAACGCCACCGCAACGAGGATGATCCGTGCAGCCCAGTTCGCCTTTTTCGCGGGCGATTCCTGTGCATGTGATCTCATGAGTCTCATCATGTCAGAATCCTCCTCGAACGCCCGTGGAGTTGTGCCTATACTTTCAGCGGCGGCTTGTTTTCCAGGCCCCGTTGACATTGGTGATTGACCCGATGAAAGGCCCCTGATGAGCAACATTCCCGAAGACCTGTCCTACACCGCCGAGCACGAGTGGGTATCCGCACCGAGCGCCGACGGCGTGGTCCGGGTGGGCATCACCGACTTCGCGCAGGACGCACTCGGAGATGTTGTCTATGCCCAGATGCCGGAAGCCGGCACCAAAGTCACCGCAAACGAAGTCGTGGGCGAGGTCGAATCCACCAAGAGCGTCAGTGACATCTATGCTCCGGTCAGCGGCGAGGTCGTGGCACGCAACGAATCCCTCGATACCGATTCGGCGTTGATCAACTCCGATCCGTACGGCGACGGCTGGCTGATCGAGATCCGGCTGGCAGAAGCGGACGCTGTGGAATCCTTGCTCAGTGCATCCGAGTACGAACAGCAGGTAGGCTGAAGCTAACGGGTTCATCCGGTCCGGCCAACGGGCGTCTTCGCACGTCAGTGGCCGGATCGGGGCCCGGCATCGGATCCGCGAGGCGGATCCGTCAGGGCAAAAGTTGATTGCAGGCGTGAGAGCTGCAGCGAAAGAGGAGGAATCCATGGTTGGCCACGAACAGGACCCTGCCGAAGGCGAGCACGGCACAGGTGCGGCCAGGGCTTCGGAGACCACCTCGATCCATCTCACCCCCGTCTCCGACGAACCCACCATCGCCCCCAAGCTGTCCACGGACGAGCGTTCATCCGTGGAGGCGCTGCCGGCCGGTTCCGCGC
Organism: Pseudarthrobacter sp.; assembly: GCF_036675385.1. NCBI lineage: Bacteria > Bacillati > Actinomycetota > Actinomycetes > Micrococcales > Micrococcaceae > Pseudarthrobacter > Pseudarthrobacter sp. The sequence continues at coordinate 34,837 of NZ_JAKFFD010000232.1, forward strand.
TCCTGGTGGCCCACAGCGGCCCGAACGCGGGTGCCCGCTTCCTGCTTGACACGGACACCACCACGGCCGGCCGTCATCCTGATGCCGACATCTTCCTGGATGACGTCACCGTCTCGCGGCGCCACGTCGAGTTCCGCCGCACTGCGCGGAGCTTTGAAGTGGTGGATACCGGCAGCCTCAACGGCACGTACGTCAACCACGACCGCGTGGACAGTGTTGAGCTAAAGTCCGGGAACGAAGTCCAGATCGGCAAGTTCCGACTCACCTTCTACCTGAGCCCTGCCCGCGCAGCAGGCCGCGCCTGATCCCGGGACACTTGCCTGTGGCAATGGCACAACCGGAACGCCGGGGGCCCCAAGTTTTGAACATCGGGGAAGTCCTCGCGCAACTCAGCGGCGACTTTCCGGGTATGACCGCGTCGAAAATCAGGTTCCTCGAGGAAAAGGGACTGATTAATCCGCGCCGCACTCCGGCCGGATACCGGCAGTACTCGGACAGTGACGTCGAACGTCTCCGTTTTGTGCTGGCGCTGCAGCGGGACCAGTACCTTCCACTGAAAGTCATCAAGGACTACCTTGATGCGATCGACAGGGGAGAGCGGCCCGAGAACCTGCCGCCCGGCGTCGTGGTTTCGCCGCGGATCGTTTCGGATGAATTGGCCGTGGAGCTTCAGAACCGCGGCCGGAAATTCAGCGAGGAACAGCTGCGGACCGAGTCCGGCGCCAGCATTCCGTTGCTCCAATCGCTGCTGAGCTTCGGGCTGATCAGCCACAGCAACGGCAAGTTCGACGAGCACGCCCTCCAAGTGGCCCGTGCCTGCGTGCAGCTGGAGAGCCACGGCCTTGAGCCGCGCCACCTGCGGCCGTTCCAGGCCGCCGCGGAACGTGAATTCGGACTCGTGGAGCGCGCAGTTGCGCCGCTCGCGTCCCGGCGCGATTCCGCGTCACAGGCGCGGGCTGCCGAAGCGGCCCGCGAAATCAGCGACCTCTGCCTGGTCCTGCACCGGGCACTGGTCCAGGACCGTATCTCACGTATGGACATCTGATGATCGAAGTGGAGATCGTAGGCGTTCGTATCGAACTGCCGTCCAACCAGCCGCTCGTCCTGCTGCGCGAGATCCACGGCGAGCGGCACGTGCCCATCTGGATCGGGACTCCAGAGGCAAGTGCCATCGCCCTGGCCCAGCAAGGGGTAGTGCCTCCGCGCCCGATGACCCACGACCTCCTGGTGGACGTGGTGGAGTCCCTGGGCCATTCGGTCGTCAGCGTCAACATTGTGGCCGTTGAGGACAACATCTTTTATGGCCAGCTCCAGTTCGAGAACGGCACCACCGTTAGCTCGCGGGCATCGGACGCACTCGCGATCGCGTTGCGGGCCAAGTGCCGCATCTGGTGTGCCGACTCGGTAATGGATGAAGCCGGAGTCCGTATTACCGAGCATGACGAGGGGGAGGATACTGACCCGGGCCCCACCGTGGACGAGGAGCGCGAACTGCGGCGCTTCCGTGAGTTCCTGGACGATGTGGAGCCCGAAGACTTCGACGGCTGAGGTCACGTTAAGGTTAAAGTTGAGCCTGAAAGTTCCGACACGCCTGCGCCAAGCGGCCTAGATCTTTGACCTTGGGGCGCAGCGGGCCTAACGTCGAAGGTATCAAGCTCCCATTGCTTACAGCAGCCGCGCAAGTCACACTGTAAAAGTACGACCCCCGCGAAATTACATGCATGAACTTCATGTGTGAACCGGCTGATGCAGTGGTCCCCGGGAGCTTATGACAAGGAGGATCCAGGTGAGTCCCAAAGGCGAAGCAGGCGGGCTGAAGCAGCCCACAACGGCTGGTGTGGCTGTGCCCGCGAGCGGTGCCCAGGGCCTCCTGTTTACCGAAGACCTTCCCGTCCTTGACGAGGACGCCGGCTACCGCGGCCCCACGGCCTGCAAGGCGGCCGGCATCACGTACCGCCAGCTGGACTACTGGGCACGCACCGGGCTGGTTGAGCCCGCAGTCCGCGGCGCCGCAGGCTCCGGCTCGCAGCGACTCTACGGCTTCCGGGACATTCTCGTCCTCAAGGTAGTCAAGCGGCTTCTGGACACCGGTGTTTCCCTTCAGCAGATCCGCACGGCAGTGGAACATCTGCGCGAACGCGGCGTGGAGGATCTGGCACAGATCACGCTCATGAGCGACGGCGCGAGCGTCTACGAATGCACCTCCGCAGACGAGGTCATCGATCTTGTACAGGGTGGACAAGGCGTTTTCGGCATCGCCGTGGGCCGGGTCTGGCGCGAAGTCGAGGGCAGCCTGGCTTCCCTGCCGAGCGAACACGCCGCCGAACAGTCCTTTCCCGACGACGAGCTGAGCAAGCGGCGCGCTGCCCGCAAGATCGGCTGACAACAGGCTGGCACAACACCAACAAGAAGAGGCCACCCCCTGCGGGGATGGCCTCTTGTCGTTGTCTGCGGAACCTTTGGCTGCAGCCAAAGGGTTAACGCTGGGTTCGGTTTCGCAGCCCGCTTCGGGTCGCCAGGAGGTTGACGAGGAGGGCGTCGAACAACGCAGCGGATGTCTTCGCGGATTCGCCGGGCCAGTGGTGCACCGGGTGGGCCGCGCCCTGGATCTGCTGCCAGTTCGCCTGTTCGGGGATGCGTGGGCTCAGCAGCAGGTCACCGAACATCGATTCCATTTCCGCGAGCCGGTACGTGTGTTCGGAGGAACCGGTGCGAACGCGGTTGGCCACGATGCCTGCGGGGGATAGGTTCGGCGCGAATTCCTGCTTGAACAGCTGGATGGCGCGCATGGTCCGTTCCGTCCCAGCCACCGAGAAGAGTCCCGGCTCGGCCACGAGCGCCACTTTGTCACTTGCTGACCAGGCCATCCGGGTCAGCCCGTTCAGCGACGGCGGGCAGTCAATGAGGACCAGCTCGTAGCGGTCGGCGCCAGCCAGGACCGCGGAAAGCCTGCGAAGGTCCCTGCGGCCAAGGTCGGGGCGGTCGTAGATGCCGGTGTACGCCGAACCCACGGCGACGTCCAGGACGGCCGGTCCGGATCCGTTGGTATGCGCCCGTGCCGTCCAGGAGCTGCCCGCGACATTGTCCGCGAGCTTGGCCCGGCGGGGGCTCTTGAGCATCCTGCCGATGTCCAGCTGGTCGCCGGCCTGGACGCCCAGGGCAGTGGTCGCGTCCGCGTGGGGATCGAGGTCCACCACCAGTGTGGGGATGCCCGCGGCAAGCGCCGCAGACGCCAATCCTGTGGTGACGGACGTCTTGCCGACTCCGCCCTTGAGGCTGCTGATGCTGACTACTTGCACTTGTGAGACCAAAACCTAACGCCGGCTGCCGTGTTGGGGGTAATGTTTGCTCCGGCACTGCCGAAGCAGGCGGCTCGAGCCGCCTTACTCATCATATGTGGCTGCGCCGGTGAATCCCGTCTTATGGGGACGCGGCATGGCACGGCGATGGCATGGGTGCCGGTTCTGCCAGCCTCCGTCGATGCACGCGGGACATGACGGAAGTTTCTGTGACTGTGGCCACAAGGATTTGTATTTCTAAGCGCGGGTCTTAGACACTGTGACCACTTACCGATACACCCGCAATGATGCAGGAGAATTATGTTTTCCAAGATTCTGGTGGCCAACCGCGGCGAAATCGCGATCAGGGCCTTCCGCGCCAGCTACGAGCTGGGCGCCAAGACCGTTGCTGTTTTCCCCAATGAGGACCGAAATTCGATCCACCGCCAGAAGGCCGATGAGGCATATCTGATTGGCGAAGTGGGGCATCCCGTCCGGGCCTACCTGGATGTTGCCGAGGTGGTCCGTGTCGCCAAGGAATCCGGCGCCGACGCCATCTACCCCGGCTACGGCTTTCTTTCGGAAAACCCCGATCTGGCCCGCGCCGCCCAGGAAGCGGGCATCACCTTCGTTGGCCCGCCGGCGGAGGTGCTTGAGCTGGCCGGCAACAAGGTGGCAGCACTGAAGGCTGCCCGTGAGGCCGGTGTTCCGGTCCTGAAATCGAGTGAACCCTCGAAGGACATGGATGAGCTGATCGCGGCAGCCGACGAGATCGGTTTCCCCATCTTCGCCAAGGCCGTCGCCGGCGGCGGCGGACGTGGCATGCGACGCGTCGACACGAGGGAAGCCCTTCCCGAGGCCCTGCAGGCCGCCATGCGTGAAGCCGATGCGGCATTCGGTGACCCCACCATGTTCCTGGAGCAGGCCGTGCTCCGCCCGCGCCACATCGAGGTGCAGATCCTGGCCGACGCCGAGGGCAACGTCATCCACCTCTTCGAACGTGACTGCTCCATCCAGCGCCGTCACCAGAAGGTCATCGAGATCGCCCCCGCGCCCAACCTGGACGAAGGCATCCGCCAGGCCCTTTACCGTGACGCGGTGAAGTTCGCCAAGGCCCTGAACTACGTCAACGCCGGAACCGTTGAGTTCCTGGTGGACACTGTCGGCGAACGCGCCGGACAGCACGTCTTCATCGAAATGAACCCCCGCATCCAGGTCGAACACACCGTCACTGAGGAAGTGACGGACGTTGACCTGGTGCAGGCACAGCTTCGGATCGCTTCCGGCGAGACCCTCGCGGACCTTGGCCTCTCCCAGGAGACTGTCCAGCTTAAAGGCGCAGCGCTGCAGTGCCGCATCACCACCGAGGACCCGGCCAACGGGTTCCGGCCCGACGTCGGGAAGATCACCGGCTACCGCTCCGCCGGCGGCGCCGGTGTAAGGCTCGACGGCGGCACCGTGTACTCGGGTGCCGAAATCAGTCCTCACTTCGACTCCATGCTCGTAAAGCTGAGCTGCCGCGGCCGCGACTACCCGGCCGCCGTGGCCCGCGCACGCCGGGCACTCGCGGAGTTCCGCATCCGGGGTGTGTCCACCAACATTTCCTTCCTCCAGGCCGTGCTGGACGATGCTGACTTCATTGCCGGCAACGTCGCCACCAACTTCATCGACGAGCGTCCCCAGCTGCTGAAGGCCCGGGTCTCCGCCGACCGCGGCACCAAGCTCCTGACCTGGCTGGCCGAAGTCACGGTCAACAAGCCCAACGGCGAGCTGACCGTGCACTCGGATCCGGCCGCCAAACTCCCGGCCGTTGGGGACCGGCAGGCAGCGCCGGGATCGCGCCAGCGCCTCCTGGAGCTTGGACCCGAAGGCTTCGCCAGGGCCCTGCGTGCGCAGAACGCGGTGGCCGTCACCGACACCACCTTCCGCGATGCCCACCAGTCCCTGCTGGCCACCCGCGTGCGTACCCGCGACCTCGTGGCCGCCGGTCCCGCAGTCACAGCCCTCCTGCCGGAACTCCTGTCCGTTGAGGCCTGGGGCGGCGCCACCTACGATGTGGCCCTGCGCTTCCTCGGCGAGGACCCCTGGGACCGCCTGGCCGCCCTGCGGAAGGCGCTGCCCAACGTCTGCCTGCAGATGCTGCTGCGTGGCCGGAACACGGTGGGCTATACGCCGTACCCGGAAGAAGTGACCGTGGCTTTCGTCAACGAGGCCGCTGCCACCGGTATCGACATTTTCCGCATCTTCGATGCCCTGAACGACGTGAACCAGATGGCCCCCGCCATCCGCGCCGTCCGGGCCACCGGTACCGCGGTAGCCGAAGTAGCCCTGTGCTACACCGGCGACATGCTGAACCCGGACGAGAAGCTCTACACGCTGGACTACTACCTGGAACTGGCCCAGCGGATTGTGGACGCCGGTGCGCACATCCTGGCCATCAAGGACATGGCCGGGTTGCTCCGCCCGGCAGCCGCCGCCAAACTGGTGGCCGCACTGCGCGAACGCTTCGACCTCCCGGTCCACCTCCACACGCATGACACGGCCGGCGGCCAGCTGGCCACCCTGCTGGCGGCAGTTGACGCCGGCGTGGACGCTGTTGACGTTGCCTCCGCTTCGCTGGCCGGGACCACCAGCCAGCCGTCCGCCTCCGCCCTGGTGGCGGCGCTGGCGCACACCCCGCGTGACACCGGCCTGAGCCTGGACGCAGTCAGCTCCCTTGAGCCGTACTGGGAAGCCGTGCGCCGCGTCTACGCGCCGTTCGAGTCAGGCCTGCCAGGCCCTACCGGCCGTGTCTACCAGCACGAAATCCCGGGCGGCCAGCTGTCAAACCTGCGCCAGCAGGCCATGGCGCTGGGTCTGGGGGAGCGCTTCGAGGCGATCGAGGACATGTACACCGCGGCTGACCGGATCCTGGGCCGCCTGGTGAAGGTCACGCCGTCGTCCAAGGTGGTGGGCGACCTCGCCCTGCACCTCGTAGGTCTCAACGCAGATCCTGCGGACTTCAACGAAAACCCGCAGAACTACGACATCCCCGACTCCGTCATCGGCTTCCTTTCCGGCGAACTCGGCGACCCGCCCGGAGGATGGCCGGAACCGTTCCGCACCAAGGCGCTCCAGGGCCGCAGCATCAAGGTCCGCGACGTTGACCTCAGCCCCGAGGACAGCGCCGCGCTCAAGGGTGATTCCAAGACCCGCCAGAGCACGCTGAACCGCCTGCTCTTCGAAGGCCCCACCAAGGACTACCTCAAGAGCGTGGAAACGTACGGCAACATTTCCGTCCTCGACACCCGCGACTACCTTTACGGCCTGCAGCGCGGCGCCGAGCACGAGATCCAGCTGGAGAAGGGTGTCCGGCTGATCGCCTCGCTGGAAGCTGTTTCCGAGCCCGACGAAAAGGGTATGCGGACGGTCATGTGCACCCTGAACGGCCAGTCCCGCCCCGTTGTGGTCCGTGACCGCTCCGTGGTGAGCAACGTCAAGGCTGCCGAGAAGGCAGACCCGGCCCAGCCGGGCCACGTCGCCGCGCCGTTCGCCGGCGCCGTCACCGTGACCGTCAAGGCCGGCGACACGGTCAACGCCGGTGACACGGTGGCCACCATCGAAGCGATGAAGATGGAAGCCTCCATCACGACGCCGACGGCAGGCAAAGTCTCGCGGCTCGCCATTTCAGCGGTGGAGCAGGTGCAGGGCGGGGACCTCCTCCTGGTCGTCGAGTAGGGCTAAGCAGTCCAGGCATAAAAGGAAGGGCCCTCCCCGGCTTGGAAGTTTACTTCCGCCGGGAGGGCCCTTCGTTTTGCGTTGCCGCTTAGCCGCGCGGCGCGCCGTACATTTCCTCGATGACTGTCTCGAAGTCCTTCATCACCTGGGCCCGCTTCACCTTCATGGACGGCGTCAGGTGGCCGGAGGCTTCCGTGAAGTCCGAAGCGACGATCCGGAATGACTTGATGGCTTCCGCCTGCGACACCGAGGCGTTGGCCTGCGTGATGAGGTCCTGCACGGCGGCCTTGACCACCGGGTTCTCGACCGCTTCGTCGAGCGTAGTGGTGGCCGGCAGTCCGTGGCGCTGGAGCCAGCCCGGCAGAGCCTCCTGGTCCAGGGTCACCAGTGCGCCGATGAACGGCCGGTTGTCGCCCACCACCAGGACCTGGGAGACCAGCGCATCCGCCCGGATCTGGTCTTCCAGGAGGGCGGGGATCACGTTCTTGCCGCCGGCCGTGACAATGATTTCCTTCTTGCGGCCGGTGATCCACAGGAAGCCGTCGTCATCGAGCCGTCCAATGTCGCCGGTGCGGAACCAGTCATCGGCAAACGTATCCGCCATCAGGTCATCGCGCTGGTAGTAGCCACGCATGACGCAGACGCCCTTGGCCAGGATTTCGCCGTCGTCGGCAATCTTCACCGAATTGCCAGGCAAGGGCTTCCCCACGGAGCCGATCTTGATCAGCGAGGGCGTGTTTACGGAGATTGGGGCGGTAGTCTCGGTCAGGCCGTAGCCCTCGAGCACTTGCAGGCCGATGCCCTGGAAGAAGTGGCCCAGTCGCTCTCCCAGTGGCCCGCCGCCGGACACGGCGTGGGCAACATGCCCGCCCATGGCGGCACGTAGCTTGCCATAGACCAGCTTGTCGAACAGTGCATGGCGGAGCTTCAGGCCGAGGCCAACGTGCCCTGCCTGCCTGGCCTTGGAGAAGGCGATAGCGGTATCCGCGGCCCGGTGGAAGATGGGGCCCTTGCCGCCGTCCTCGGCCTTTGTCAGCGCCGAGTTGTAGACCTTCTCGAAGACCCGCGGAACAGCCAGGATAAACGTGGGCTCGTAGCTCTGCAGGTCGGCAAGCAGGTTCTTGATGTCCGGGGTATGCGCCACGGTGGTTCCGGCGGCCATGGCCAGGACGGAGATGAAGCGCGCGAACACATGCGCCAGCGGCAGGAACATGATGGTCTTGGCGTTCTCGTGCACAATCTCGCCGATGATGGCCAGGGCGTTGTCGGAGAGCTCAACGAAGTTCCCGTGGGTGAGTTCGCAGCCCTTCGGCCGGCCCGTGGTTCCTGACGTGTAGATGATGGTGGCGATGTCGTCCAGGTTGGCGGCACTGCGGCGGGCCTCAAGGTCGGCGTCGCTGACGTCCCGTCCGGCCTCACGGACGGCGTCCAGTCCGCCGCCTTCGAGCTGCCAGACGTTCTGGAGGGCGGTGAGGCCTTCCGAGGTGGCAGCCTGCCGGATGATGTCCTCGTGGTGGGCGGCCTCGCCGAAGGCGGCCACAGCCCCTGAATCGCCGAGGTTCCAGGCAACCTGCGACGGCGAGGAGGTCTCGTAGATGGGCACCGAGACGGCGCCGGCGAACCAGATGGCGAAGTCGATGAGGGCCCACTCGTAGCGTGTGCGGGACATGATGCCCACCCGGTCGCCGGCTCCCACGCCGCTGGCCATCAGGCCCTTCGCAAGGGCCTGGACGTCCGCCAGGAAGTCTGTGGCGGAGACGTCCCGCCAGGCGCCTGCGGAGTCCAGCCGCGAGAAGAGCGCCGGGTTGCTGGGCTTGGCTGCCTGCCGCAGCACAAGATCGGTGATGTTGGTTTCCGGTGGGACAACAACCAGGGGCGGAACACTGAATTCGCGCACTATAGCTCCTTTGATATCCATAGACCCGCACAGGGTATGCCTAAAGACTAATACGCCTGCAACTTGGCCGTGCAGAAACAAACCTACTGGCCAGTAACATATGAGTCAAAGAGGAGTGGGGTGGCCATGGGCCCGGCCTCCGGCGTTGCCCGCCCGGCGCGCCCTAGAATGAAGCACTATGTACGTAACGCCCCCTGGCGAGCCAGCCGCTCCGCTCCGACGTCCGGCCCCCTGGCGGCGGCGGCCGCTGGCCTCAAGGGCCCGGCCCAGACGAACGGAAACGTTCCGCGAGCACCTGCGGCTCGGGCGCAAGGGGCTGGCAATCGGCATTGATATCGGCGGCACCAAGGTCGCCGCCGGCGTGGTGGACGCCGACGGAAGGATCCTGAGCGAGGCCCGGCGGTCCACCCCCGGCAGCGACCCGCGCGCGGTGGAGCAGGTCATCGTGGAACTCGTGGACGAACTCGGGGCCGGCCACAGGGTGTGGTCAGTAGGTATCGGTGCGGCCGGTTGGATGGACCTGGACGGCGGAACCGTGCTTTTCAGTCCGCACCTCGCCTGGCGCAACGAGCCGTTGCGGGCAAACCTGCAGCGCCTGCTGCGCCGGCCTGTGCTGCTGACGAACGACGCCGACGCCGCGGCCTGGGCGGAATGGCGCTTTGGTGCGGGGCAGGGCGAGGACCGGCTGGTGTGCATCACCCTCGGTACCGGCATCGGCGGTGCCATGGTGATGGACGGGCGGGTGGAGCGCGGCCGGTTTGGTGTAGCCGGCGAATTCGGCCACCAGATCATCATGCCCGGCGGGCAGCGTTGCGAGTGCGGCAACCGGGGCTGCTGGGAGCAGTACGCCTCTGGCAACGCCCTGGGCCGGGAAGCGAGGATTCTGGCGCGCGCCAATTCGCCGGTTGCCCAGGAACTGCTGGCCTCCGTCGGCGGCGACGCCGAGCAGATCACCGGGGCCATTGTCACTGATCTGGCACTCGCCGGTGACGCGGCCTGCCGCGAACTCCTGGATGAAGTGGGCGAGTGGCTGGGCCTGGGATTGGCGAACCTGGCGGCAGCATTGGATCCGGGGCTGTTTGTGATCGGCGGGGGACTCTGCTCGGCAGGGGACCTGCTGGTGGAGCCCGCGCGCAAGGCGTTCGCCCGGAACCTAACGGGCCGTGGCTTCCGTCCGGCGGCCGGCATTGAACTGGCAGCGCTCGGACCAAACGCGGGGCTCATCGGGGCGGCCGATCTGTCCCGCGTCAGCAGCCGCATGCGGTGAGGGACGGACCTTAGACGCGGGCGCCGTCGTCGTTCTCGTCTTTTTCCTGGGGCAGCTTCATGATGAGGTAAACCACGGCAAGGATGAACACCGCCACCATGCCCACAATCGCCAGCAGCGGCGCGGACCGCCAGAACATCACGGCCAGGAGCAAGGCAATGGGTGCACCAATTGCCCCGAGCCAGGCAAGCATGGTCAGGGGATCCGTCCCGACAAGGCTTGGCGGTTCCTCGGGAACGAAGTCCCCGGCGTCGTCCTCCGCAGCGTAGTCACGCGGGCCGAAGGCGGCAGGGCCGCCCTGGCTGTCAGCGCCGGTCCGCTCGCCGGCGTCGGCCTGCCCGCCGTCACCGGCGCCCGGCGTCGCCGCCTGCCGTTCGGCTGCGGACAGTTCGGTGGGGGCTGTTCCCGCCAGACCCAGCGGATCAAAGTCGCGGAACGTCGCGGACCTGCCGGACCCGGCCACGGCCTCCGGGCCGGCCGGACCAGGAGTTTCAGGGTCATTGCCCATGGCGTCAGGGCCCGGGGAGGCGTCCGCTGCGCCGGTAGGGGTGGCAGGTTTCTCTTCGAGCCGGGCCACCAGGTCCAGCCACACAGCATCGTCCTGGTTTGCGCCCTGGTCCGGCGAGCCGGAGTCGGGCCTATTCATGGGCGGTGCCCTCTTGGACCTGGGCTGCTGCCGTGCCGGCAACCACCGCGCGGATGAAGTCGGCGGAGTCCTGGAAGATCTCCTCGGCGTCGTTATCCAGTGTTGCCACGTGGTAGCTGTTCTCCAGGGTGGTCAGTGTCAGCGGAGCGTTGGTCAGGCCACGGCGCAGGGCTGCCACACTCGTGTCAGAGACCACGTGGTCCACGGTGGACCGGAAGACCCGTACGGGTGCGGTGATGCGGGGGAGCAGCCGGATGGTGTCCTTGAACATCTTGTTCAGCTCGTGGGCCGCGGCTACGGGGGTCCGCGGGTAGGCGCCCTCGTCCATCCCGGGCTTGAGGATGTCGTTGGCAATGGCCGGGGTGCTCTTCAGGACCAGTTTCAGGATGCCGGCCAGTGGAGCGCGGGGATCATCAATCACCAGTCCGGGGTTCACCACGATCACCCCGGCGACGGGCCGGGTGGCGGCAATTCTCAGGGCCAGGGCACCGCCCATACTCAGCCCGGCGACGAAGACGTGGTCGCAGTGGGAGTCCAGCTCCAGGTAGGCGTCGTCCAGGGCGCCGTGCCACTGCGGCCAGCGCGTGCGCGCAAGGTCCTGCCAACGGGTGCCGTGCCCGGGCAGCAGCGGCATGCGTACCGCGAAGCCGGCGTCGGCGAGCGACTGGGCCCACGCGCGCAGCCCGTGCGGACTGCCCGTGAATCCGTGTGAGAGGACCACCCCGATCCGGGCTCCGCCGCCGTTGACTGTGCTGCTGAAAGGGCTGTGGTCCGGTACGCCGGTCATGAAGTCTCCGAGGTGGTGTGAGGTGTGGCCGCGGTTCGGGCTGACGGTGCAGTGCTGTGTGCATGGGCAAGGAAGAAGGCGCTGGAACGGGCAAAAATCTCGGGCGCATCAACATCCAGGGTGGCCACGTGACCGCTGTTATGGAGGTCCACTACCTCAACCAGCCGTGGACCCAAACGCTGCCGCAACATCAGGAGTGAGGTGGCCGGCACCACGACGTCCGACTGGGACTTGAATACCTGCACCGGGGCGGTGACCTGGTGCAGCCCGCGGGTGGCTGTGCCGAAAAGCTTCTTGAGCTCGTGCACGGCTGCCAACGGAGTCCGTGAGTAGTCGCCGTCATTGGTGACGTCCGCCGTCGGCTGTTCCTCCTGAATGGGCTGCGTGGTGCGCTGGAAGTACTTGAGAACTCCGATGACCCGCACGCGGCGGTCGTAGAAGCTGAGGCCGGGATTCACCAAGGAGACGCCAGCCACGGGATGCCTGGCGGCAGTCAGGAGCGCAATGGCGCCGCCCATCGAGAGGCCGGCCACAAAACACTTCTCTGTCCGGGCGCTCAGCTGCAGGTACGCCGATTCGAAAGTCCCGTACCAGTCACGCCAGTTCGAGCGGGCGAGCTGCCGCCAATCCGTACCATGGCCGGGCAGGAGCGGCACCGACACGGCGAATCCTTGGGCGGCGAGGTTCTCTGCCCAGGGCAGGACGCTGAGCGGGCTGCCTGTGAAGCCATGGCAGATGGCAATCCCGGTAGTGGCATTGGGTCCGTGGCCGGGGTAGCTGAAAGCGGCAGGCCGGGGCGCGATGCTGCTTTCTGTCATAACACCATCGTGTCATTGTTCTCGACAAATCTCACTAGAGTAGGGTTGCACTGGAGTGCCCGCCCGGCCCGACGAAGGGCTGGCCGGCCGGCTTCCGGAGAGGTTCGTCACGTGTTCTATTGGGTCATGAAGAGGATCTTCCTGGGGCCGGTGCTGCGGCTTCTTTTCCGCCCCTGGGTCAAGGGCCTGGACAATGTTCCGGCGCAGGGCGCGGCAATTATCGCCTCAAACCATCTGTCATTCTCCGACTCCATCTTTATGCCGCTGATGGTCCGCAGGCCGGTTGTTTTCCTGGCCAAGTCCGAGTACTTCACCGGCACCGGCATCAAAGGCAGGCTGACGGCCATGTTCTTCAGGCTCACCAACCAGCTGCCCATGGACAGGTCCGGGGGCGCGGCATCGGCTGTTTCGCTCAACGCCGGCATGGATGTCCTGACAAGCGGAGGACTGCTGGGCATCTACCCTGAAGGGACCCGCAGCCCCGACGCTCGCCTCTACCGGGGCAAAGTGGGCGTCGCCAGGCTGGCCCTGCAGGCTGGTGTGCCCGTGATTCCCGTGGCCATGATCGGCACGGACAAGGTTCAGCCCATCGGCAAGCGGATGCCGAACATCCGGCGCATCGGCATGATTTTCGGTGCGCCCTTGGATTTCAGCCAGTACGCAGACCAGGCGGAGGACCGGCTGGTCCAGCGCAAGGTCACCGACGAAATCATGTTCGAGCTGATGCGGCTCTCCGGCCAGGAGTACGTGGACGAGTACGCTGCCGTGGTGAAGCTCCGCCTTACGGGCGCAGCAGCCACAGAGGCTGGGGGCGCCACCGCGAAACGCGCCGATCCTGACGGCGGTGCTGAGGGCAGTGATGCCGATGGTAAGGACCCGGCAGCGGGCTGACTGTGACGCCGCTCTCGGTACGCGTGACGGTCAGGTGTCCTGAAGCCAGCCGCGCACATTAGTCTTAGATAGTGACTGAGCTATCTGCAAAACCTGCCTTTTCGCTGTCCAGCACCGCCCAGAGCGGAGCAGCCAATTATCCTGGCCTCGATGATTGGCGTGACCTTCCCGTATCCCAGCAGCCCAGCTGGCAGGACAAGGACGTTTTCGACGCGTCTGTCGGGGAGCTTTCCGTTCTCCCGCCGCTGGTTTTCGCCGGCGAAGTGGACGTTCTCCGGGAACGGCTGGCGGCTGCAGCAGAGGGCAAAGCCTTCCTGCTGCAAGGTGGCGACTGTGCTGAGACCTTCGAAGCCGCAACGGCGGATAAGATCAGCGCCCGGGTCAAGACCATTCTCCAGATGGCAGTGGTGCTCACCTATGGCGCAGCGATGCCGGTCATCAAGATGGGCCGGATGGCCGGCCAGTTCGCCAAGCCCCGCTCTTCCAACGACGAGACCCGCGACGGCGTGACCCTCCCGGCGTACCGCGGCGACATTGTCAACGGCTACGAGTTCACTCCCGAGTCCCGTGGCCATGACGCCGCCCGGATGCTCAAGGCCTACCACACGTCCGCCTCCACCCTGAACCTCATCAGGGCCTTCACGCAGGGCGGCTTCGCGGACCTGCGCTCCGTGCACCAGTGGAACAAGGGCTTCACTGAAAACCCGGCGCACGCCCGCTACGAATCCCTGGCCCGTGACATCGACCGCGCCATCAAGTTCATGGCGTCCTGCGGCGCTGATTTCGAAGCACTCAAGCGGGTGGAATTCTTCGCCAGCCACGAGGCCCTGCTGCTGGACTACGAGCGCGCACTGACCCGCATCGATTCGCGGACCGGTTTCCCGTATGACACGTCGGCGCATTTCCTGTGGATCGGGGAGCGTACGCGCGAGCTTGACCACGCGCACGTGGACTTCCTCTCACGCGTCCGGAACCCCATCGGTGTGAAGCTGGGCCCGTCGACAACCGGCGACGACGCCCTCCGCCTCATCGACAAGCTGGATCCCGAGCGGGAGCCGGGCAGGCTGACGTTCATCACGCGTATGGGCGCGGGCAATATCCGCGAGAAGCTTCCCGCCATTGTGGAGAAGGTGACCGCCTCCGGCGCCAAGGTTCTCTGGGTCACCGATCCGATGCACGGCAACACCGTTACCTCGCCCAACGGCTACAAGACCCGGAACTTCGACGACGTCATTGACGAAGTACGCGGGTTCTTCGAAGTCCACCATGCTTTGGGCACGGTTCCCGGTGGCCTCCACGTCGAGATGACCGGCGACGACGTCGCCGAATGTCTGGGCGGTGCCGATCCGGTGGACCAGGAAGCGTTCCTCGACAAGTACGAGTCGGTCTGCGATCCGCGCCTGAACCACATGCAGTCCCTGGAAATGGCGTTCCTGGTGGCCGGAGCACTGGCCAAGCACTGACCGCTCGACGCGGAGTCGGACTTCCGCGGGGTGTGGCCGGCCAGTCCGCCGGCTACACCACCGTGAGGGTAACGACGGAGCCTTCAGGCACCTTCTTCTTCACCGGGTCCTGATCCCGTACCGTGCCGAAGAAGCCGCCGAGGATATTGTTCACGCGTACCTCGAAGCCCAGGGCGCGCAGCGCTTCTTCGGCTTCCTTGGCTTGTTTCCCGATGAAACTGGGGACTTCAACGAGCTTGGGTCCGTCTGAAATGGTCAGCGTCACCGTGCCGCCCTTGGTCAGAGTGCCGGTCGCAGGCGACTGCACGGCAACCGACCCCTTGGGCACGTGCCTGTCGTTGACTTTGTCCTTCGCGACATCGGCCTTGAGCCCGGCCGACTCGATGGTTTTGACGGCGGCGTCCTCCGCCAGCCCGACGACTGACGGAACGGGGATCGGCTGCGGGCCCTTGGAGACGGACAGGGCTACCGGAGTGCCATGGCGAGCTGGGGTTCCTGCGGCGGGATCCTGGGCCAATACAACGCCGGCTGCAACGGCGTCATCAAATTGTTCAGTGACGATACCTAGCGCCATTTCGGCCTGGTTCAGTGCATTTTTCGCATCGTCAAGTGTTCCGCCGGTCAGTTTCGGGAGTTCGAACAGTTGCGGCCCCTTGGAAACAAATAGGGACACGAGCTGGAACTTCCTGGTCTCTGTGCCGGCAGTCGGGTCGGAGCCCACAACGAGGCCGGACGGAACGTCGTCGTCAAAGACATCGCTGGTACGCGACTGGAACCCCGCCTCGCTCAGCAGTTGCTGGGCCTGGGCCACCGACTTGTTGGCGACCGCCGGAATGGTGCCCGGCGACCCGGGGCCCATGCCGAAGAACCAGCCGGCTCCTGTGGCAAGCAACGCGATGATGACCAGGACCACCACCCAGAGGGCGCCGCGGCGCCGCGGGTTCCCCTCCCGCAGACTCCGGACCGGGGTCGCCGCAGCCCTGGACCTTGCCTTCTCGTCCGCCCTGTCGAGCTTGCGGCGGGCGCGTTTGCTGAGGGGGATCGCTGCCGGGACGGCGTCTTGAGCATCTGGCCTGTAGTGCGCTTCCGGCCGGAACTGTTCGCCTGGCCGGTAGTCGGCGTCGGGCGGATACAGGGCATGCGGAGGGTGCTGTGGCTGCGGCCGGGAGAAGGACGACATCACGGCGGTGGGGTTGTTGGTGCGGGCGATGATCTCGGTCTGGTTCTGCTGGCCTTCCTGGGTCGCGGCAGGCAGCCTGAGGTCCAGTTCGGCATCCGTGAGGTTGGTCCGGATGTGGCGGAGTTCCTGCAGCAGGGCGTTGCCGTCCACCGGGCGGTTCTCGGGATCGTTTGCGGTGCACCACTGGACGAGTTCATCCACCTCGGCGGCGAGGCCTGGCACCAAGGCCGACGGCGGTCCGACCGTTTCATTCACGTGCTTGTACGCAACCTGGATGGGGACCTCGCCGTCGTACGGCTGCTGGCCGGTCAGCATCTCATAGAGCATGATGCCCACCGAATAGATATCACTCCGGGTGTCAGCCTGCTTTCCCAGCACAAGCTCGGGGGAGAGGTAACCCACCGTACCGATCAGCGTCCCGGTACTCGTTGACGTCGTCACTGCCCGGGCCAGTCCAAAGTCGCCGATCTTGATCCGGCCGTCGTCGGCAATCAGGACGTTCTCCGGTTTCACATCCCGGTGGATCAGCCCCGCGGCATGGGCCGCGCCGAGGCCCTGCACTACCGGATCAATCAGGGCAAGGGCCAGGCGGGGAGGCAGCGCACCTTTGGATCTGATGACGTCCCGGAGGGTGTGACCCTTGATGTGTTCCATGACCAGATAAGCCGTCTGGCCGTCGTTACCCTGGTCCAGGACCCCCACCACATGGGCGTGGGACAGCTTCGCGGCGGCTTTCGCCTCGCGGCCCAGCCGGTCCAGGAACGTCTCGTCGGTGGCGAGGTGGGGATGGAGGACCTTCAGGGCAACATCGCGTTCCAGCCGAAGGTCCGTTGCCAGGTATACGGTGGACATGCCGCCGCGCGCGAGTTTGGAGCGGACGGCGTAGCGGTTGTCCACCAGCGTTCCAACGAGACGGTCTGACACTTGTTCCTGCACCCTACGATCCTAATCCCGCATGGAAAAGGGTCCGAACCGACGTGCGGTCCGGACCCTTATCGTTACCCCGTTGGGCCGGCTTCAGCAAGCCCGGGGAATCATGGCGCGGCGGCTTAGCCGAAGTTCTTCTGGTGCGCCTTGATGGCAGCTACGTAGGTCTTGGTGTCGTCGTACATGCCGTATTTGCTGACAGAGTACTGGCCCTGGTAGTACCCCGCAATTGCTGTGTCGAGGTCCTTGCTGGTGGCGATAAGCCGCTTGATGATCGCCACGCCGGCCGTCGCGTTGTCGTAGGGGTCCAGCAGGTTGAGCTTCCGCCCTACGAGGTCTGAGGCCCACTGCCCGGAGGACGGGATGACCTGCATGGTGCCGATCGCGTTGGCAGGTGAAACCGCACGCTGGTTAAAGCCGGACTCCTGGTGCGCGAAGGCCAGGGCCAGGGTGGGGTCCACTCCCATCTGGCGTGCCGTGTCGGCCACAATTGCGCGCATCTCGGCCCGGGACGGTACGGGAGAGGCGTTCAGCAAGGCCTTGTTCTCGTTGGCAGAGCTCACAACGGCGGCGGGGTAGGTGAAACCCAGGAAGGTGCTCGGCACCAGCGGGGCGGCGGGGGCCGCCGGGGCGGCCGGGGTGGAGGAAGCGGGCTGAAGGGAGGCGCCGGGAATGACCAGCTTGTTGCCGGGGTAGATGACAGTGGTCATGCTCAGCTGGTTGGCCGCCAGAATGTCCGAGAGCTTGACGCCGTGCCGGGAGGCGATCGCTGACAGGGTGTCGCCGGCCTTGATCGTGTATGAACCGCCGGGAGCTGGCGCAGCAGGAGCAGGCGCAGGAGCAGGCGCCGGAGCGGGCGCTGCGGGAGCGGAAGTAGGCTGCACGGCCGAAGCCGGCGCAGCCGGGGCCGCGGGAGCACCTGCGCCGACTTTGATCTTCTGGCCGGGGTAGATGATGGAGCGCATGTTCAGGCCGTTCCAGCTGAAAACGTCCGACAGGCTGACACTGTGCCGGGCCGCGATGGCGCCGAGCGTATCGCCGGACTTTACGGTGTAGCTGCCTCCGGCATTGGCCGGAGCGGCCGCGGCAGGGGCCGCAGGAGCCGGGGCGGGGGCGGGGGTGGAACCCGTGCCCGACAGCTTGATCTTCTGGCCGGGGTAGATGATGGTGTTCGGCTGGAGGTTGTTGAGCTTAAGGACCTCGTACGTGTCCAGACCGAATTTGCCGGCGATTCCGCTGATGGTGTCGCCCCGGGCAATGGTGTATTCCGCGGGAGCCGCCGGCTGCATGGGCTGGAAGGCGGCCGGAATAGTAGTGGAAACCGAGGCCGCCGGGATCAGGGCAGCCTTAGGTTCGGCTGCCTGGGCCTTCATCGCAGCGGCAAGGGTTGCCGGAATAGCGCGGGCAGGGGCCTCTGCGGCAGCAGGCTGGGCGAGGGCCAACGACGACAGGACAACCGCAGGAAGCGCTGCTGTGGTGACAGCAATCATGGGCAGGCTCTGCCTGGAGGGCTGCTTTGGCGAGCGGGACGTCGTCATGGAAAGAATCCTCTTCTTCAACTGCCGGGGGCCGAAAATGCGATGTGACTATTGATACTAGTGTTACTTAAGTTATTGATGTTTCAAATGTGATCTATGTGAATCTCTCACGAAAGTTCGCATAGCACAAGAATTCGGCCCCACGCAGAATAAAGAGTTTTATGGAGTGTCGCGTGATTCGCGGCAATGGCGGCCAATCCCGACTAGGCGGCAGGGCTCCGGCCGTGGCAACCTTGATCCGTGAGTAACGTAGAAAGCCTTGTGGGCGAGTGGCTGCCCCTGCCGGATGTCGCGCAGTTGTTGGACGTTTCGATTACGAGAGTCCATGGCCTTATTGATGAACGCGCTTTGGCGGCCCTGCGGGTCGGGGAGCGCCGGATACGCTCAGTTCCGGCCGCGTTTATCCTGGACGGCCAGGTTGTCGACAGCCTCAAAGGGACCATTGTGGTCCTGGCGGACGCCGGCTATTCCGACGAAGATCTCATCGTCTGGCTGTTTACCCCCGACGAGTCCCTCCGCGGTCGGCCGATTGATGCATTGCGGGAAGGCCGCAAGACGGAAATCAGGCGCCGGGCCCAGACCCTGGCCTGGTAAGCAGCACCAAGGGCCCGGACGACGCCGGGCCCGCGGACGTGGCCAAGACTGGCGCCAACGTCAGGATGCGCGGCTGACCGTCGCTTCCGCCAGCTTCCGCAGGGCAGTCTTGGGCAGTTCTTCCAGCGGCAGCTGTTCCAGTGCGTCGTACGCCGCGGCGCCAAATTCGTTGATGAGCACTTCAGTGGCCTGAAGCGCCCCCGAATCTTCGATGATCCGGCGGATCTCGGCCACATCGGCGTCCCCCAGGTCAGGGCTGCCCAGCTTCGCATCGATAAACGCCGATTCTGCCGTTGATGCCTGGCCCAGCGCGAGGGCAATGAGTACGGTCCGCTTGCCTTCGCGGAGATCGTCACCTGCAGGCTTGCCCGTGGTGACAGGGTCCCCAAAGACGCCCAGGACGTCGTCGCGCAGTTGGAACGCCTCGCCCAGCGGCAACGCGAAGGCCGAGTAGCCCCGGAGCAACTCGTCCGGAGCGTCCGCCAAGGCGCCGCCAAGCGCCAGCGGGTGCTCAGTGGAATATTTGGCGGACTTGAACCTGATGATGGACTGTGCCCGTGTCACTGCTCCGGCCCGGTCCCGGACAGGACCGGCCACTTCCTCCAGGATGTCAAGATACTGCCCCGCCATCACCTCGGCACGCATGAGGTTGAAGATCAGCCGTGCCCGACTGCCTGCAGCCGCCTGTGCGCCGATGTCCGTGAAGGCCTCCTCGCTGAACGAGAGGCATAGATCCCCGGTGAGGATCGCGGCTGCCTGCCCAAACCGCTCGCTGTCCAGAGCCCAGCCCTGTGCGTGGTGCAGCTGGCTGAAGCGGCGATGCACGCTGGGGCCGCCCCGCCGCGTGTCCGAGCGGTCAATGATGTCGTCATGGATCAGGGCAGCTGCCTGGAAAAGCTCCAGGGCCGATCCCGCCGTCACGATTTCCTGGGCCGCCGGCTCACCGCCCGCGCCGCGCCATCCCCAGTAGCACATCAGTGCACGGAGCCTTTTGCCGCCGGTCACCAGGTTGGAAATGGAACCCACAATGGGATCGATATCGGGTGATATGGCGGCCATCAGGGATTGCCGCGTAGTGAGGAAGTCTGTCAGCTCACCGGCAACGGCGGCGACGAATGCAGTCTGCTCAATCCTTAGCTGCTCCGAAACGCTCACTTGGCTGACTCAGCAGCCACGTTGGCGCCGATGGTGAACGTGGAGACGCCGGCCGCTTCGACGG
This sequence comes from Pseudarthrobacter sp., assembly GCF_036675385.1. Classification (NCBI taxonomy): domain Bacteria; kingdom Bacillati; phylum Actinomycetota; class Actinomycetes; order Micrococcales; family Micrococcaceae; genus Pseudarthrobacter; species Pseudarthrobacter sp. The sequence goes on from NZ_JAKFFD010000232.1 coordinate 55,059, forward strand.
CGGCGATGTTGACCGTCTCGGAGTCGTTCCGGACGAAGTCCTTGGAAGCAACGGCGCCCACTGCGTCGCCGGGGACGGCTTTGAATCCCTGCGCCGCCAGGTGCTTTGTGTAGAAATCCACGACGGCGGCAGTCGGGGCATTGATGCTTGCCACGAGTGCCGCGGTGGCGGGCGTTGAGGTCTTGTCAAAGCTGCTCGAAATCACAGTGGCGCCGGGCATCAGGGGAAGCAGCGTTTCCGGGAACCCTGCGACGATTGTCCCAACAGTGGCGGAAGTTCCCGGCGACGCCGTCGGACTGGCGGACGCGGTGATGCTGGCGCCGTCCGACGCCGGTGGGGAGGTAACTGGGGAGGATGATGTCACTCCGGGCTCCGCGGGGCTGCAGGCAGCGAGGGCCAGTATTGCGCCCGCGGCCAGTGCCGCTAATCCTGTTGGCTTAAGACTTCTCATGACGGTCACAGGGACTGTCCTCCTGGTGTTGATGCCGGATTCAGCCTCCAGTTTAGTCAGTACCAACCGATACAATTGCCGGTGTGGGGCCTGAGCGGAACATCCAGTACACCGAAGCGGGTCTTCGTGAGCTCCGGCGTAACTGCATCATGCACGTGGACATGGACGCCTTCTTCGTCTCCGTGGAGCTTCGCACGCGGCCGGAACTTCGCGGCAAACCGGTGATCGTTGGATTTCCCGCGGACCGCTCAGTGGTCCTCTCGGCGTCGTATGAAGCACGCGCGTTCGGCGTGAAGTCCGCCATGCCCATGGTGGTCGCCGCCAGGATGTGCCCCCAAGCGGTCATCATTGAACCGCGCCACAAGCTGTACTACGAGGTTTCCGCTCAGCTGATGGAAATCTTCGAGTCCATCACCGATCTTGTGGAACCGCTGAGTGTGGACGAAGCCTTCCTGGACGTCGGCGGCGCCATCCGCCGGTTGGGACCCCCGCGCGTCATCGGTGAATTGATCCGGCGCCGGGTGGCTGCCGAACTGGGCATTACGGCCTCCGTGGGCATTGCAGCCAGCAAGTTCGTCGCCAAGATTGCTTCCACGCGTTGCAAGCCGGACGGGCTGTTGCTGATTGGACCCGACGAGACAGTGCCCTACCTCCACAGCCTGCCTGTCGGGGCCTTGTGGGGAATCGGCGCGAAGACTACGGACGTCCTTGCCCGGATGGGCATCCGGACGGTGGCGGACGTGGCGGCCACGCCGGTGTCCTCCCTTAAGAAAATGCTGGGTGCCACCGGTGAGCACGTATACCGGTTGTCGTGGGGGATCGATCCGCGGCCCGTGACACCCGTGAGGCTCGAGAAGAGCATCGGGGCTGAGGAGACGTTCGCCGTGGACACGGGCGATGACGCGCTGATCGCCCGGGAATTGCTGCGGCTTTCCCACCGGACGGCAGGACGGCTGCGGAGTTCGGGGATGGTGGCACGGACGGTGGCGTTGAAACTCCGCTACGCCGACTTTTCCACCATCACCAGGAGCCGCACTGTGCACACACCGGTCGACAGCGCCCAGCTGATTTATGCCGTGGCCGTCCAGCTCCTGGAATCATTGGGGAGCCGTCCCATGACTGTGCGGCTGGTTGGCATCCGGGCCGAGCAGCTCGAAGACGCCGCCAATACGTCCCTCCAGCTGAGCCTTGACCGTCGGGATGACAACTGGCGGGCAGCAGAACAGGCCCTGGACGAGGTCAGCCGGAAGTTCGGAAACAAATCCGTCCTCCCGGCGAGTCTGCTGGATTCCGGAAACGGGTCCTAGCAGGGCGCCGGCACATTGCCTGCGGGTTTCAGGGAGGTGATGGCCGTCTTTCAGAACGGCCCCCGACAAACTATCCTTATATGTACATAGTTCTCAGTTATTGCCGGACTTCTTGGACATGCTGCAGTTCCAATGGCCCGCATGCCGGTGTTCGCGTTCCGCCATCGTCGGCGGGGCGGGAACCTCCCGGGCATGTCGGTCGTTATCGGAGCAGTAGTACGGGATGGGACCAGCCCGGACGTTGGCCTACTTAAGGAGGTCGTGATGCCGCTCTCGGAGCACGAACAGAAGCTGCTGGAGCAGCTGGAGAAGCAGCTGCACGAAGACGATCCGAAGTTCGCGAATTCCATGGGTTCGGACCCTGGACGAACGTGGTCCACCCGTCACATCGTGATTGGGGTGCTCTGCGCCCTCGCGGGGATCGCCCTGCTCCTGGTCGGCGTTACAGTCCAGAACATCTTCGTCGGTGTCCTGGGCTTCGTGGTTATGGGCGCGGGTGTGTACTTCGCCACAATGCGTAACGCGTCCGGCGGCAAGCAGCGCTCCGCACATGGCACCGGTAAGTCCGGGAAGCCCCGGAGTTCATTTATGTCCAGCCTGGAAGAACGCTGGGACGAGCGCCGCCGCGACGAATCCTGAGGCAGCGCCTACAGGAACGGTTCCACGGCGATAGGCCGTGCCGTCCTCCATTTCCCTCCCCACGGTCAGTATGACCGCAGCAGAAGACCCGCCCCGGCGGGTCTTCTGCTTTTAACCCGGAGGCAGGTAGCGGCAGGGGTCGGTTGAGCGCTCAAGCCGGCTGCTACTGCTACCTCGTTTGGGGAGCCCGGGGACCGCGGACCCGCGGCCCTCGTCAGATGAGAGCCCGACGCCGGCCTGGCACCGCCGTCGGGCAGTCATGGTTCGCGCCGAAACGGCGCCGGGCCCTCCACTTCCATCCACCACCTGCTCCCGCGCCATTTGGGGGACGAAGGCCTGAAATGGGGGAATACTGGCCTGATTTGCGTTGACTGTGGTGGAAAGTGGAGTAATGTGGAGGACATAAGAGGGTAGTTGCAACACAGGGGATGTGCAGTTCCTGACGGCAGACAGGCGGTGGGCCAGTGTTTCTGGGCACACACTCGCCACGTCTGGACGAAAAGGGCCGAATTATCCTCCCTGCGAAGTTCCGTGAGGAGCTTGCCAGCGGGCTTGTTCTCACCAGGGGACAGGAACGTTGCATCTACGTCTTCAGTGAGCAGGAATTTGCACGTGTCCACGAGCAAATGCGGGAGGCGCCCATTTCCTCCAAGCAGGCCCGGGACTACATCCGCGTCTTTCTCTCTGGAGCCTCGGACGAGGTACCTGACAAGCAGGGGCGCATCACCATTCCGGCCGCGCTCCGGGAGTACGCAGGCCTCGGCAGGGAACTGGCCGTTATCGGTGCAGGAACCCGGGCCGAGATCTGGGACGCCCAGGCCTGGAACGAGTACCTCGCGGAGAAGGAAACCGCCTTCTCCGAAACCGACGATGCCATTCCGGGGATCCTATGATCACCTGAACGGCCCGGCGGACGCTTCTTGAACGAGATCTCCAGCCGCCCATCGGACAGTCAACCTGGCTCACTTCCCCGGAGCCAGGCCGGCAGGTCGATAGGCGCGGATGGGGATCTGGCTCAAGAAGCAGCACACCAGCACCCACGGCAGGAAAGGACGAAGGCATGAACGATGACCCGAAGCCAACGTCCGAACGCCATGTGCCGGTCCTCAAGGACCGGTGCATCAATTTGTTGGCCCCCGGCTTCGAAGCTGCCCGCCTCCGAGGTGAAACCCCCATCGCGATTGACGCGACCCTCGGCATGGGCGGCCACGCCGAAGCCATGCTGGAGCGTTTCCCGGATCTGCACCTGATCGGCATCGACCGTGATGAGGAAGCCCTGGTACTGGCAGGGGAGCGGCTGGCGCCTTTCGCTTCCCGGACTGACCTGGTCCACGCCGTCTACGACGAAATCGCCGACGTCCTCGAAGACCTGGGCGTGGCACAGGTTCATGGCATCCTGATGGACCTGGGCGTTTCATCCCTGCAGCTGGACGAGCGTGAGCGTGGCTTCGCCTATTCCTTCGACGCTCCGCTGGACATGCGGATGGACACCAGCCGCGGTCAGACCGCAGCGGACGTGGTCAACAACTACAGCGAAGAGGATCTCGTCAGGATCATCCGGAAGTGGGGCGAGGAGAAGTTCGCCGGCCGGATCGCCAACAGGATTGTCGCGGCGAGGACAGTCAAGCCTTTCGCCACCACCGGGGAACTCGTGGAACAGATCCGCTCCGTGGTGCCGGCGGCAGCCGCCAAATCGGGCGGCCACCCGGCCAAACGGACGTTCCAGGCACTGCGCATCGAAGTGAACGAGGAACTCGACGTGCTGGAGCGCGCTGTGCCTGCCGCCGTGGCAGCAACGGCCCTGGGCGGACGCATCGTGGTGATGTCTTACCACTCCCTCGAGGACAAAATCGTCAAATCAGTTTTCCAGGCTGGCTCCAAATCCTCCGCGCCGCTCGGATTTCCGGTGGAGCTTGAGGAACACAAGGCCTTCCTCAAAACCCTGACCAAGGGCACCGAGGTACCCACCGCCGTCGAGATTGCAGAGAACCCGCGCGCAGCCTCCGCCAGGCTGCGGGCCGTGGAACGTATCAGAGCCAGGAGAGAAGCATGAGCACTGCCGCCGTCAAGAACTTTCCGGTCGTCTCCGGCAGCAGCGCCCCGGCGATCAGGTCGCTTCCTTCTGGCACCGGCCGCAGGGAACGCACACCCCTGTCTGTGGTGCGTTCCGCCCCCAAGAAGCGCCGTGCGCCGTTTGTGGTGATGTGTTTCGCCCTGCTCGCTGTTGCGCTCGTGGCCGTGCTGGTCCTGAACATCTCAGTCTCTACCTCCCAGTACCAGCTGGTGGAACTGAGGGGTAAGCAAAACACTCTGACCAAGCAGAACCAGGACCTGACACAGCAGGTCCAAAACTTCGAGGCGCCCCAGAACCTGGCGGCAAAGGCCTCAGACCTGGGCATGGTGGCTTCGACCGTCAAAGGCCAGATCGACCTCTCCACCCTTGCCGTCACGGGCAAGGCAACTCCGGCGGTGAAGGGTGGCGCGGCTGGATCGGTTATCCCTGCTCCAGCCGTAGAGGGAGTGCTCACCGTGGTTCCCCCGGCAACGAAGTGGGAGCCGCTGACGAACCGTAAACCGGCGGCCGAGGAACCGGCTGCGGCCCCTGCACCGGCCCGTGCAGCGGCACCTGCCGCTGCACCGCAGGCTGAAGCGCCCGCGCCACCGGCACGTGCCGCGGAGCTCCACGGCGGTTCGGTTCCGGCACCCGAACAGAAGGTGCCCGGGTCTAACCGGTAGCCGCTGAAGGGCAGCCAGTCAGGTAATAAACAGGCAACAAGGCGAGCAAGGGAATCACGGTGGCGCAGAGGACGGGCAAGGCAAAAAGCGGCAAGGCCCCTAACGCCACCAAGCGGCTGCGCCTTGGCCTGGGCATTATGCTGACGCTGCTATTGGTGGTGGGCGGCAAGCTCTTTTTCGTCCAAGGGCTCGACGTGGGCGGGATGGCCGCAGCTGCGCTCGATTACCGGATGCGCGAGACTTCCCTCCCCGCCGAACGCGGCAGCATCCTTGCCGCCAACGGGACGGTCCTGGCCAACAGTGTGATCCGCTACAACATTGTGGTGGACCAAACCACCAACACGAAGACAGAGAAGTTCTGGCGCCTGGAGGAGGGCGTGGACAAACTTGTTGAAGTCAGTCGGGAGCAGGGCATCAGCGAACTAGCGGCTGTCCTGGGCATGGACGCTGACGAACTCAGGAACGCCGTGACGGGCGAATCGAAGTACCACATCGTCGCTAAGGACCTGAAGCCGGACGTTGAGCTCAGGGTCTCGGATCTCAGTATTCCCGGCATCGTCACTGAGGGCGTCAGCAAACGCGTGTACCCCAACGGTTCCGTGGCCGGCGGTATTATCGGCTTCCTCCAGGACGGCAACACGGGCCAGGCGGGGATCGAGCAGACCCAGGATGGGCTGCTGCGCGGGAAGGACGGCAAGCGGCTCTTCGAGATCGGTGCCGACGGTCTCCGGATTCCGGTCGGCGTGGATGAGCTGACACCGCCGGAGGACGGCAAGGACGTCAAGCTCACGCTCAATTCCGATCTCCAGTATTTCGCCCAGCAGGCCATCCAGAGCCAGTCGGACAAACAGGGCGCCGAGTGGGGCGTCATCACCGTGATGGATGCCAAGACCGGTGACATTGTCGCGATGGCGGACACTAATGCCCCGGATCCGAACGATCCCGGACGGGTGGCTGCCAAGGACCGCGGCGTGCGCTCCGTGACCGCAGCGTATGAGCCCGGCTCGGTACAGAAAATGATCACGGCCGCCGCCTTGATTGAAGAAGGAAAATCCAGCCCCCTGGATACGTTCACTCTCGGGCCGTCGTACACCGTGGACGGCCAGACGTTTACAGACGCCTTTACCCATGGCACCGAAGAGCGCACGCTCGCCGGCATCCTGGGCTGGTCAATGAACACCGGCACCGTGGCGGCCGGGTCGCGGCTGACCAAGGAACAACGGTACGACTGGCTTAAGAAATTCGGCATCGGCGAAGCCCCGGACATTGGATTGCCGGCTACGGCCTCCGGGATTCTCACACCGGCGGACCAGTGGGACGGCCGCCAGGAATACACGGTGCTGTTCGGCCAGGGCGTTTCGCAGTCCACCCTGCAGACAGTCCGAGCCTTCCAGACGATCGCCAACAACGGAGTGATGCTCCAGCCGCGCCTGATTGACGCGTACGTTTCACCCGACGGAACAGCGGAGAAAGTCGCCCCGCAGCCTTCCCGCCAGGTGGTGTCGGACGGCACCGCGCAGCAGGTCCAGGACATCCTGGAAAGCGCGGTGACCGAAGGCCAGATCAAGGACGCCGCGATCGACGGATACCGGGTGGGGGCCAAGACCGGAACCTCTGAATCGCCGTGCGACGACGGGAAGTCAGGGTTCTGCGGCTACACCGCTTCAATTGTGGGGATGGCGCCCATGGATGATCCCCGGTTTATTGTTGAGGTGGTGCTGCAGCGGCCCAAGGGCAATATCTACGGCATTACGCAGGGGCCAGTGTTCCGCTCGGTCATGAGCCAGGCGCTGCGCACTTACAACGTCCAGCCGTCCACGGGTGAACCGGCCAGGCTGCCGCAGTACGCCAAGTAGCATCAAGCCAGGCAGCAGTTCCCCAACGCCCGCAGCGGAAGCAGTCTCCCGCGGGCATGATCCACTAGCACCACCATCGGAGATTCCCTTGTCAGAGCAGAACGCATCAGCCAGCAACGCGGGGCCGGCAGGGGAACCGGCCCCCGCGCGGTTCAGGCCTACGGCAGTTGCTGCCGTCAGCCTGAACGCAATCGGCGACGCGATCGGTGTGCAGGTCCCGGGCGCCTCCGCAGCCGTCAGCGTCACGGGAATCTCACTGAACTCGAGAACCGTGGAGCATGGCGACCTATATGTGGCGCTGCCTGGTGCTTCCCGCCATGGCGCAGACTTTGTGTCGCAGGCGGTCGGCAGGGGAGCGGTGGCAGTCCTGACCGACGACGCCGGCGCACGCCTTCTCGCGCTGTCTGCGGATACCGCCGAAGCCTCGGTCCCGGTGCTTGTGGTGGGCGGACCGCGCAACGTGGTGGGGCCGCTGTCCGCCATGATCTACCAGAGCCAGCCGGCAGGCGGACGGACGCCACGCTTGTATGGTGTGACGGGAACCAACGGCAAGACCACCACCACGTACTTCATCAACGCCTTGCTCCGTGCGCTCGGGCAGCAGACCGGCCTGATCGGAACCATCGAAATCCTGGCCGGCGGAGAACCGGTTCCCAGCCTCCTGACCACGCCCGAGTCACCGGATGTCCACGGCTTGCTCGCCCTCATGCGGGAACGGGGACTGGACGCCGCGTCCATGGAAGTCTCGTCCCACGCCGTGTCCTTCCAGCGGGTGGACGGGGTGCTCTTCGACGTTGCCGGTTTCACGAACCTGACGCAGGACCATCTGGACCTGCACGGCACCATGGAGGACTACTTCGCCACAAAGGCGGAACTGTTCACGCCCGGCCGTGCCCGCAGGGCTGTGGTGACGGTCGACGACGAATGGGGCCGCAGGCTTGCGGCAACGGCACGGATCCCGGTCACCACCCTCTCGATGACACCGGGCGGAGTTCCCACCGACTGGACCGTAACGTCCACCTCCGCGCGTGGGCTGGGTACCGGTTTCAGCCTGCAGGGACCCGGCGGAGTTACCCTGAATGTCCACACCGGCCTGCCCGGAGCTTTCAACGTAGCCAACGCCGCACTGGCCACCGTAATGGTCCTGACCAGCGGAATGGACGCCACCACCGTGCAGGCCGCCCTGGACCACCACGACCCCTTCACCGTGGCGGTACCGGGACGGATGCAGCTCGTCTCCGAAGAACCGGCGGCCGTCGTGGACTTCGCCCACAACACTGATGCCCTGGCACGGGCACTGGAAGCGGTCAGGTCACCGCTGCCCGGCTCCCGGGTGATCGTGGTTTTCGGAGCCACCGGACAGCGCGACCAGGGCAAGCGTCCCGCCATGGGCGCCGTCGCCGCAAAGATGGCCGACATCGTCATCGTCACGGATGACGACCCCCACGACGAGGACCCTGCGGCCATCAGGGCAGAGGTGCTGGCGGGCGCACAGGCGGCGCGCGAACAGGAATCTCCGGAGTGTGTCATCGAAGAGGTTTATCCCCGCGACGCCGCCATCCGGCGCGCCGTGGAACTGGCCGGTCCGGCCGACACCATTCTTGTGGCCGGCCGTGGCCATGAGGTCTGGCAGGAAGTCAAGGGCGTCAATCTTGCACTGGACGACCGTGTGGAACTGCGGAACGCCTTGACAGCCAGGGGATTCACCGTTCTCCGAGACGACCGGATAGAGTCCTAGACCGAGATGATTGCACTTACTGCGGCGGAAATCGCCGATATCACACACGGACGCCTGGACGCCGATCCGGGGATCACGCCCCTTTCGGTGGTCACCGATTCGCGCGAGGCTGCCGCCGGGTCGCTGTACGTGGCGAAACCTGGCGAGCACGCCGACGGCCACGACTTCGTTGCCGCCGCCTTCAGCCGCGGTGCGGTGCTGGTTCTCGCCGAACGCCCCGTAACGGGTCCGGACGGCGTCAACTATCCGGCCGTGCTGGTAGAGGATGCCGTGCTGGCCATGGGCGCGCTGGCCGCCGAAGCGGTCCGTCGGATCCGCCTGGCCCGTTCTGCCGCAGGCGACCCCCTGACCGTCATCGGGATCACCGGTTCCGCCGGGAAGACCACCACGAAGGACCTCCTCGCCGGCATCCTCACCCAGCAAGGCGTCACCGTTGCCCCGCAAGGTTCCTACAACGGCGAGGTGGGCGTACCGCTCACCGTCTTCCGCGCCGACACCCAAACGCGGTACCTGGTGATCGAGATGGGCGCCACAGGCATCGGGCACATCCGCTACCTGGCCGACATGGTGAGGCCTGACATCGGTGTCGTCCTCGGCATCGGCACTGCCCACGCCGGGGAGTTCGGCGGCGTGGACAACATTGCCCAGGCCAAGGGTGAACTGGTGGAGGCCCTCGCCGCCGGCGGCACCGCCGTCATCAACCTCGACGACGACCGCGTCGCTGCCATGCGCAGCCGCACCGGCGCCACCGTGCTGGGCTTCTCGGCCGAAGGACGCCCTGACGCGACCGTTCGGGCCGAGAATCCGGACACAAACGCTGAGGGCAACCCCGAATTCGAACTGGTCCTGCCCGGCGCCGAAACAGGCCTGCACGTCAGCAGCCGCCTCATCGGCGCCCACCACACCGGCAACCTCCTCGCCGCAGCAGCGGCCGCGCACGCGGCCGGAGTGTCCGGCAAGGACATCGCCGTGTCGCTGAGCACACAGTCAGCAGCCAGCCGTTGGCGGATGGAACGCACCGAACGTGCTGACGGCGTGACCATCATCAACGACGCCTACAACGCCAACCCGGAGTCCATGCGGGCGGCCCTGCGTACGCTGGCGGACCTTGGCCGCGGACGGCGCACCTGGGCCGTCCTGGGCGCCATGCTGGAACTGGGACCCGATTCAATCCGTGAACACACCGTTGTGGGCACCCAAGTGGTCCGCCTGAACATTTCCCGGCTGGTCGTCGTCGGCCGCGAAGCCCGCGCACTATACGTTTCCGCCGTCCAGGAGGGTTCCTGGGGCGACGAATGCGTCTTTGCCGAAACCGCCGAGGACGCCTATGCGCTCCTGAACGCCGAGCTTGAGCCCGGCGACCTGGTGCTTTTCAAGTCGTCCAACAGCGTTGGACTGCGGCACCTGGGCGATCGGATAGCATTACCCCCACAATCCACGGAACCCACCGATGAAGGGAGCGAGCTGCTGTGATTGCACTACTGATCGGCGCAGGACTTGCCCTGCTGTTTGCCTTGGTGGGAACGCCGCTGTTTATCCGCTTGCTTGTCCGCAAGAGCTACGGCCAATTCATCCGTGATGACGGACCCACATCCCACCACACCAAACGCGGTACGCCCACTATGGGCGGCACCGTGGTGGTGGGCGCGGTCCTGCTCAGCTACGGACTGACCCACCTGATTATGTGGATGATGAACCCGGACTCGGCAGGTCCCTCCGCCTCGGCCCTGATCCTGCTCTTCCTGATGGTCGGCATGGGGCTGGTGGGCTTCCTGGACGATTTCATCAAGATCTCCCGCCAGCGGAGCCTTGGCCTGGACGCGAAGGCCAAGCTCATCCTCCAGGCCGCGGTAGGCATAGCCTTCGCCATCCTGGCCCTGAACTTTCCCGACCCGGACGGCCTGACGCCGGCCTCGACCAAAATCTCCCTGGTCCGCGACATTCCCTGGCTGGACCTGGCCTTCGCCGGCACGGTGGTCGGCGCAATCCTCTTTGTCCTCTGGTCCAACCTGATCGTCACGGCGGCGACCAACGGCGTGAACCTGACGGACGGCCTGGACGGTCTCGCTGCCGGTGCCTCGGTCATGGTCTTCGGTGCCTACACGCTGATGGGCATCTGGCAAAACAACCAGGCCTGCGGGTCGCCGCGGGAAGCCGGCAGCGGCTGCTACTCCGTCCGCGACCCCCTGGACCTGGCGCTCCTGGCCGCCATCCTGAGCGCCGCCCTCGTGGGATTCCTCTGGTGGAACACCTCCCCGGCCAAGATCTTTATGGGGGACACCGGGTCATTGGCCATCGGCGGCGCGGTCGCCGGCTTCGCCATCCTGTCGCGGACGGAACTGCTGCTGGGAATCATCGGCGGCCTGTTCGTCCTGATTACCCTCTCCGTGATCATCCAGGTGGGCTACTTCAAAGCCACCGGCGGTAAACGCGTGTTCAAGATGGCACCGCTGCAGCACCACTTCGAACTCAAGGGCTGGGCAGAAGTCACGGTGGTGGTCCGCTTCTGGATCCTGGGCGGGCTCTTCGTGGCCGTGGGCCTGGGTGTCTTCTACGCTGAATGGGTTGTGCTCCTGTGACTGTTTCTCCCCGCCTGCAAAACCTGGTCAGTTGGGACTCTGACTGGGCAGGGCTCCGCGTTGCCGTTACCGGCATCGGAGTATCCGGGTTCGCCGCGGCAGATACCCTCATCGAACTCGGTGCCCGGGTGGTGGTGGTTGATGCCGCCACGTCCGAGACAGCCAAGGCACATGCCGACACCCTGAAGATCGTCGGCGCCGTGGACGTGCTCCTGGGCGAGGAAGCCGTCAACAGGATCCCCAAGATCGATGGCAGCTTCCCCGACCTCATCGTGACCTCCCCGGGTTGGCGGCCTGACCAGGCGCTCCTGGCGGCCGCTGCGCGCGCCCACATTCCGGTCTGGGGGGACGTCGAGCTTGCCTGGCGCCTGCGGGTCCGGGCCGGGCACAGGACCGCTGACTGGCTGACCATCACCGGCACCAACGGCAAGACCACCACGGTGGGCCTGACGGCGTCGATGCTGCAGGCCGCCGGCCTGAAGGCCATCGCGGTCGGCAACGTGGGCACCCCCATCCTGGACGCCCTCCGCGACCCCGTGGAATACGACGTCTTCGCGGTTGAACTATCCAGCTTCCAGCTGCATTGGGCTGAAACGCTGTCGCCGGTGGCCAGCGTCTGCCTGAACGTGGCTGAGGACCACGTTGACTGGCATGGTTCCTACAATTCCTACCTCGCGGACAAGGCCAAGGTCTATGCGCGGACCCAGAAGGCCTGCATCTTCAACGCGGAACAGATCGAGACCGTACGGATGGTTGAGGACGCGGACGTTGTGGAGGGCTGCCGGGCCGTCGGCTTCACCACACTCACGCCGGCCATCAGCATGCTCGGCGTGGTGGAGGGCCTGCTCGTGGACCGCGCGTTTATCGAGGAACGCAGGGACAGCGCAGCCGAGCTGGCATCGATGACCGACCTGGGGCAGTTTGCACCCAGGCACATGGTGGCGAACGCCCTCGCGGCTGCAGCCCTGGTCCGGGCCTACGGCGTGGAGGCGAAGGCCGTGCGCCAGGGAATCCAGGACTACGTCCCGGGCAACCACCGCATCCAGCCGGTCGCCAAGCAGAACGGCGTGCTCTGGGTCAACGATTCCAAGGCCACCAACCCGCACGCAGCAGCCGCGTCACTGGCCACCTTTGAAAACGTCATCTGGATCGCCGGCGGCCTGTCCAAGGGCGTCAGCTACGACCACCTGATCCGGGACCACGCCGCCCGGCTCAAGGCTGTGGTACTCATCGGTACGGACACCGCCGCGCTTGCGGAGGCCTTGCAGCGACACGCGCCGGATGTCCCCGTGATCACGACGCCGCCGGGCGACACTGAAAATATGCAGACTGCCGCAACAGGCGGAGCCACCACGGACAGCTCGCCGGATTCCGGTGCAGTCGTGATGTCCCGGGCCGTTGCGTCAGCGGCGCAGCTGGCGGCATCAGGCGACACCGTGCTGATGGCCCCGGCCGCTGCTTCCATGGATCAGTTCTCTTCCTATGCTCACCGCGGCGACGCCTTTATTGAAGCTGTCCGCGAGCTGGTGGAAGGGCAGGCCCCGACCGGCGAGGAGTAACAATGGTCAGCACGCCCACCCGGTCGCCGGCCCCCCGGTCGCGCGCCGGGAAACCCGCTTCTCCCGTAAAGTCCACCATTACCCTGCCGGACCGGATCCGGGACTGGTACCAAGCCTTCTGGTCCACGCTGGAAGGAACCGGCACCTCCAAGAACGGCTCAACGTATTACCTGATCCTTGGTTCCACGCTGGCCCTGACCGCCATCGGCATCATGATGGTGCTGTCGGCCTCCAGCGTCGAATCCATCGCTGCCGGAAAATCGCCCTACGGCGACGCCCTCAAGCAGGGAATGTTCGCCGCCATCGGCATCTTCACCATGTTCGTCCTCTCCCGCATCAACGTGGTCTGGCTGAAGCGCCTGGCCTGGCCGGGGCTGGGTGGGGCCCTTGTCCTCCTGGTCCTGGTGCAGCTGATCGGAGACGAAGTCAACGGCAACAAGAACTGGATCGACCTGGGCGGCATCACCTTCCAGCCGTCCGAGGCGTCCAAGCTGACTCTGGCATTGTGGATGGCCACCGTACTGGCCAGGAAAGGGAAGCTGCTGCGGCGCTGGCCCCACGTGCTGATCCCCGCCGTGCCGCTGGCGGGCGGCGTCATCGGCCTGGTCCTGCTGGGCAATGACCTGGGCACCGCCATGATCATCATGATGATCACTGCTGCCGCCCTCTTCTTCGCCGGAGTACCGCTGTACCTGTTCGGGTTCGCCGCACTGGCCGCGGCCGCCGGCACGGCCGTCATGGCCATCACCAGCTCGAACCGCATGTGCCGCATCACCTCGTGGTGGACAGGCCAGTCCTGTGCCGACGGCATTGACGCCAACTACCAGGCCACCAACGGGCTCTACGGGCTCGCGTCCGGGGGCTGGTTCGGCGTTGGACTCGGCCAAAGCCGACAGAAGTACAGCTGGATCCCGGAAGCCCACAACGACTTCATCTTCGCCATCATCGGCGAGGAACTCGGCCTGGTGGGCACCGTCGTCGTGCTTGTCCTTTTTGCCATCCTCGGCGCCGCCATCTACCGCGTAGTGGTGGCGCAGGAGGATATGTTCCACCGCGTGCTGGCCGGCACCATAATGGTGTGGCTGCTGGGGCAGGCCACGGTCAACATGGCCGTGGTGACGGGGCTGATGCCGGTGATCGGCGTGCCGCTGCCGTTCATTTCCTACGGCGGTTCGGCACTGCTGATGTCGCTCTGCGCCGTGGGGGTGGTGCTCTCGCTGGCCCGCGAACAGATGGCGCCTGCCCTCAGGCCGAAGAAATTGCTCAAATTCGGCGCCAAGAAGGCCGGGGGAGCCGCAGGCCGCAAACCTGCTGGCCGGAAAACCGCCGGCACGACTACCGTTGCCCGTAAAACCGCGAGCCCCACAACAACCGCAAGAAAGCGTACGTAGCACCAGATGACTTCCCAGAACCTGTCCATTGTCCTGGCGGGCGGCGGAACCGCCGGCCACATCAGCCCCCTGCTGGCCATCGCGGCCGCCCTGCGTGCCGCCGTGCCCGGAGCGAGGCTGCTCGCTGTGGGCACGCCCGCCGGCATGGAAACCCGGCTGGTGCCCGCCGCCGGCCTGGATCTGGCCACCATCGACCGCGTGCCATTTCCGCGGAAGCCTTCCATTGACCTCCTCAAGCTGCCCGCACGGCTGGCCGGGGCGGTCAGGCAGTCCGGACGCATCCTCGACGACGCCTCGGCCGACGTCCTGGTGGGCGTCGGCGGCTACGTCTGCACACCCCTGTACCTCGCCGCCCGGCGCCGGGGAATCCCCATCGTGATCCATGAGGCCAATACCAGGCCCGGCCTGGCCAACCGGGTGGGATCGTTCCTGACCCGTCACGTCGCCACCGCCTTCGACACCACGCGCCTGCGTCACGCCCGCCATGTGGGCATGCCCATGCGGACCGAAATCTCCAGCCTGGACCGGGACACTGCCCGCGCCGCCGCGCGCGAGGGACTGGGCCTGGATCCCACCTCGCCCACGCTGATTGTGACCGGCGGTTCCTCCGGCGCCCAGAGCATCAACCGTGCGGTCGCCGCCGCCGTCCAGGACCTTGGCGCGGCGGGGATCCAGACACTCCACATCACCGGCCGCGGCAAGACGGTTTTGGGGCCCGACGGCGGCCCGCTCGCCGCGCCGGGCTACCGGCAGCTGGAGTACGTGGACGGCATGGAACGGGTGTACGCAGCCGCGGACGTGCTGCTGGCGAGGTCCGGCGCAGCCACGGTCTGCGAAGTGGCCGCCGTGGGTGTACCGGCAGTGTTTGTCCCGCTGCCCATCGGCAACGGCGAGCAGGCGCTCAACGCGGCGGGGCTCGTTAACGCCGGTGGCGCACTCCTGGTCCCGGATAAGGACTTCACCGCGCAGTGGGTGGCCGGCAAGCTCATCCCCCTGGTCACAGACCCCGGCCGCCTGGCCACCATGGCCGCCAGCTCGCGCCGCCTTGGCATCAGAAACGCCGATCAGCGCATGGCTGACCTTGTCCTGGAAGCGGTATCCGCATGATCCCCGCAAGCATCCGCAGCCAGGAGTCCCTGGGCCGCGTCCATTTCATCGGCATCGGCGGCGTGGGAATGTCCGCCGTGGCCCGCATCATGGTGGCCCGCGGCGTCGCCGTCAGCGGTTCGGATGCCAAGGACCTTCCTGTGATGGCGGAGCTGGCCGCTGCCGGCGCGAGGATCGCCGTCGGATACGCCGCAGCCAACCTGGGGGATGCCCAGACCGTGGTGGCCGGCTCGGCGATCCGTGCGGACAACCCCGAGCTGGTGGCCGCGCATGCGGCCGGACTGCCCGTGCTGCACCGCTCGGAGGCCCTGACATCCACTATGGGGGACGACCTCGTGGTGACCGTGGCAGGCACCCACGGCAAGTCCACCACCACCTCCATGATCACCGTCCTGCTCCAGGGCGCCGGGATGGATCCGTCGTTTGCGATCGGCGCCAACGTGCCTGCGCTCGGCGTCAATGCCGCCCACGGCACGTCAGGGGTCTTTGTGGCCGAAGCGGACGAGTCCGACGGCTCCTTCCTGAACTACCGGCCAAAGATTGCCGTGGTCACCAACGTCGAACCCGATCACCTGGACCACTACGGCACCGCAGAGGCCGTCTACGAGTCCTTCGACCGCTTTACGGCGCTGCTTCCGGCCGACGGCGTCCTGATTGCCTGCGCTGACGACGCCGGCGCAGCAGCCCTGGCAGAGCGCACGCTCGCCCGCGGCAACACCCGGGTGGTGCTGTACGGCACCTCGGAGGGGTCGGACCTGGTCCTGCACGACGGCGGCCCCGGGGACGTGGCGGTTTCCTCACCCGCCGGGCGGTTCGCCCTGGACCTGCAGGTCCCGGGCAGGCACAACGCGCTGAACGCCGCCGCCGCCGTCGCCGTCGCGCTGGAGCTGGGGGTCGACGCCGAAGCTGCCGCGCGTGCCCTGGCGCACTTCTCGGGTGCTTCGCGGCGCTTTGAACTGAAAGGGGAGGCGCGCGGCGTGCGCGTCTATGACGACTACGCCCACCACCCCACCGAGGTCCGGGCCGCCCTGACGGCTGCACGGTCCGTGGCCGGCGGGCACCGCGTCCATGTTCTGTTCCAGCCGCACCTGTTCTCCCGCACCAGGGAGTTTGCCAGGGAATTCGCAGAAGCGCTGAACCTGGCAGACACCGCCCTGGTCCTGGACATCTACCCCGCGCGCGAAGATCCCATCCCCGGAGTCAGCAGCCAGCTCATCGCCGAGCACCTGTCGCCCGGCGGACGCCTGGTGGAGCCGGGCGGGGCGGTTGCTGCCCTTACGGACACCGCCGGGCCCGGCGACATCATCCTGACCGTCGGGGCAGGGGATGTCACGGCATTCGGACCGCAGATCGTGCAGGCTCTCGGTGGGTAGTCCGCGCCGGCCCACCTACGCTTCACCGGGCAGGCGGCAGCCACCCGCGCCAGCGGAACCGGAGGTCATCTCGGCCTCCAAACGTGCCCCCGAGGCGGACCCCCCGTCTTTGCCCGACCGCAAGAATGCGAAGGACGCCGGCCGCAAGCGGTCAGCGGACAAGGGGACCGCGGACAGGGCGCCGGCAGACAATGCCCCGGCAAGCAAGGTGCCGGGGGGCAAAGCGCCCGCGGGCAGGACACCGGCGGGCACCGACAACGTGCTGGCCTTCCCGGAGCCGCCCGGAAAACGCCTCAGGCGGAACATCCTGGTGACCCTGGGCACTGTCCTGGCGTTGGTCTGCGCGCTGCTGGCCGCCGCAATCTTTTCGCCGGCACTCGCCGTAGGCACCGTCTCGGTCTCCGGGACCCGGCTCGTCACCACCGAACAGGTGCAGGCCGCACTGGAACCCCTGAAGGGCAAACCCCTGCCCCAGATCAGCGATGAGGAGGTCAGCCACCTCCTGGCGCCGCTCGTCCAGATCAAGTCCGTCTCCACCCAGGCACGCCCGCCGTCCGGGTTGGTGGTCCAGGTTTTGGAGCGGGTCCCGGTGGCCCTGGTCAAACAGGGGGAGCAGTACCAGTTGGTGGATGTGGACGGCGTGGTCCTGGCCAGCCCTGCGGACCCAGCCACGGTGGCCCTGCCCGTGATCGACGGCGGCGCGGGAACCATCGGCAAGGACCTCTTCCAGGCCACCGCAGCGGTCCTCGGTGCACTCCCGCTGGACGTGCTGTCGAAGCTGTCCAACGCGTCCGCCCAGTCCGTGGACGCCGTGGAGCTCAAACTGGTGGACGGTCAGACCATTATTTGGGGGAATGCGGGGGAGAAGGAGCTCAAGGCCAAGGTGCTTGAAGCCTTGCTCAAAGTTCCCGCGGACCCGAAGAACCCCGTCCGTGTGTACGATGTGAGCGCGCCCCGGCATCCGGTGACGCGCTGAACGCTTTATTTACCCGGTATTCCCGCGACACGCGGCTCCGGTTATTGAATGTCCGAACCATAGGAAATAGCGTTCCAGACATGAGTTACTTGACATAACTATAACCTTCAACTCGAAGGTTAAGGTTCGAAGCTTCAAGCCCGACTCCACAGTTTTCGCAATAGGACACGAACAAGGGACACGTAACGTGGCAGCTCCGCAGAATTACTTGGCCGTCATCAAGGTCGTCGGCATCGGCGGCGGTGGCGTGAACGCAGTCAACCGCATGATCGAGGTCGGCCTCCGGGGCGTTGAATTCATCGCCATCAACACAGATGCCCAGGCGCTGCTGATGAGTGACGCCGACGTCAAACTCGACGTCGGACGTGAGCTGACCCGCGGGCTCGGTGCAGGCGCCAACCCCGAGGTGGGCAAGCAGGCTGCGGAGGACCACGCCGACGAAATCGAAGAGGTCATCCGCGGCGCGGACATGGTGTTTGTGACCGCCGGCGAAGGTGGCGGCACAGGCACCGGCGGCGCCCCTGTGGTGGCGCGCATCGCCCGGTCCCTCGGAGCGCTGACCATCGGTGTGGTGACCCGCCCGTTCACGTTCGAGGGCCGCCGTCGTGCGGGTTCCGCAGAGGCGGGCATCGACGCCCTCCGCGACGAAGTGGACACGCTGATCGTCATCCCGAATGACAGGCTTCTGTCCATCAGCGACCGCAACGTCTCCGTCCTGGACGCTTTCCGTTCCGCTGACCAGGTCCTGCTGTCCGGTGTCCAGGGCATCACGGACCTCATCACCACCCCCGGCCTGATCAACCTCGACTTCGCGGACGTCAAGTCCGTGATGCAGGGCGCAGGCTCCGCGCTGATGGGCATCGGCTCCGCCCGCGGTGAAGACCGTGCGGTGAAGGCTGCCGAGCTCGCCATTGCATCGCCGCTGCTGGAAGCCTCCATCGACGGCGCCCATGGTGTCCTGCTCTCGATCCAGGGCGGTTCCGATCTCGGCCTGTTCGAAATCAATGAAGCTGCCCGCCTGGTCCAGGAAGTGGCCCACCCCGAAGCCAACATCATCTTCGGTGCCGTGATCGATGACGCACTCGGTGACGAGGCCCGTGTCACGGTCATTGCCGCCGGTTTCGACGACGTCAAGGCCACCTCTCCCTCCATGGACCAGTCGCAGCCGCAGGTTGCGCCGCAGCGGCCCGCAGCGGCACCCGCACCGGCTCAGGCCCCCACCTCGGGTGGCAGCCACCAGCACAACGTCCAGCCGGTCCACGCCGGAGTGGGCGCGTCGGGGCTGAGCAACTGGGGCCAGCAGCGCCCGTCGTCGGTCCCCGCCGACTCAGGTTTCGACGTCGACCTGCCCTCGGTAGTGGAGCCGGACCTCTCGGGCAACCGCGTCGATGACCTGGATGTCCCCGACTTCCTGAAGTAGGGCCCGGGTTGTTCTATTGGCGGGCCGAAGTGTCTGCTGGCGTGAGTGTGGCGTTCACAGACACCCAGGCCGGCAATCTTGCCCTGCACGTCGGGGACAACGCCGCTGATGT
Organism: Pseudarthrobacter sp.; assembly: GCF_036675385.1. Taxonomy (NCBI): domain Bacteria; kingdom Bacillati; phylum Actinomycetota; class Actinomycetes; order Micrococcales; family Micrococcaceae; genus Pseudarthrobacter; species Pseudarthrobacter sp. The sequence goes on from NZ_JAKFFD010000232.1 coordinate 74,303, forward strand.
TCTCCAGCGCCGGGAGGCGCTGGAGAACGCTGCCGGCCTAACCCGTGGTTCCCTCCGGTTCATGGAGCAGGTCCACGGCACTGCGGTGGAAATGATGGAGCCGGCCACGCCAGCGCCGACCGCCGATGCCATGGTGTCGCGTGGGCTGCCGCTTGCGGTGATGGTGGCCGACTGCATCCCGGCGGTACTCGTAGGGGAAGGACCAGACGGTCCGGTCCTGGCCGCCGTGCACGCCGGCCGCCCGGGGATAGAAAACGGTATTCTCCCGGCGGCAGTGGAGCGGATGCGCTCAGCCGGGGCCACCGCCATCCGTGCCTGGCTGGGCCCGTCAATCTGCGGGCGTTGCTATGAGGTGCCCGCCGAACTGCGCGCCCAAGTAGCTGCCCAGGTGCCGGCGACATGGGCTGCCACGTCCTGGGGAACGCCCGCACTGGATCTCCCAGCAGGGGCGAAGAGCCAACTTGAAGCTGCCGGTGTCGTCATCGAATATGCGGGTCCGTGCACGCTTGAAAACGAACAGCTTTTCTCTTACCGCAGGTCCAACACCACAGGGCGCTTCGCGGGACTGGTGTGGTCGCATGAATGAGGGCACTGTGGAGGACAACGCCGGACGGATGGCTGATCTGGCGGAGCGCCTCGCCGCCGTGCAGCGTCGTATTGATGCGGCCGTCCAGGATGCAGGCCGGGCGGGGGAAGTGCCCACGCTGATTGTGGTCACCAAGTTCCATCCGGCCGCCGACATCAGGCGCCTGGCTGCCCTTGGCGTCCGTGACGTCGGCGAGAACCGGGATCAGGAAGCCTCCTCGAAGGCGGCCGAACTGGCGGGCCTCGGACTTAACTGGCACTTCGTCGGGCAGCTGCAGAGCAAAAAAGCGAAATCCGTGGTGAAGTATGCCCATGCGCTCCATTCCGTGGACCGGCTGGCCCTGGTTGATGGCCTCGAGCGTGCCATCGCCGCGGAACAGGACCGGACGGGCCGGGGGGCCCTGGACTGTTTCATCCAGGTCAGCCTCGACGACGACGCCGGCGCGCATCGCGGAGGCGTGGCCGCGGCGGAGGTACCACTCCTGGCCGAGCGGCTGGCGGCTGCGGCAGGACTGGAACTGGCGGGCGTTATGGCTGTCGCCCCGTTGGGCACCAGTCCTGAGGCGGCGTTTGAAAAGCTGGCAGCCATCTCGGCGGCCTTGGTAGCGGAGTATCCCGGTGCAACCGCCATCTCGGCGGGCATGAGCCAGGACCTGGAAGCGGCCATCCGTTTCGGTGCGACACACCTGCGAATCGGTTCCGATATTCTCGGATCGCGTCCTGACGTGGGGTAGCGTCGAACCCATAGGAAGTGAATGGCGGGGGATTCAAGGCTGTCAAGTCATTGGGCGGCCCGCCTACGGACACGATTAGGAGTCGACCATGGCCGGCGCTCTGCGCAAGACAATGATCTATCTTGGGCTCGCCGATGGCGATGAACACTACGAGTCCGAGCACACCACAACACGTAAGGACGAGGACGATTCGATGGAAGTTGACCGCGAGGAACGCCGTGCACCGGCAACCGTCCGCGACGTCAGCCGAGAGTCATCACACGCCCCCGAAGAGGAATACCGCGCACCAGTGACCCCCATCAAGCGTGCGGCCTCAAGCCGCGAAGAACCGTCCGGGCTTCGGCAGATCACCACGATCCACCCGCGGTCCTACAATGACGCCAAGCTCATCGGTGAGAGTTTCCGGGACGGCATTCCCGTCATCATGAACGTCACCGACATGGGCGAAGCGGACGCCAAGCGTCTCGTGGACTTCTCGGCCGGCCTGGTTTTTGGTCTCCGGGGCAGCATCGAACGCGTCACCAACAAGGTTTTCCTGCTGTCACCGTCGTACATTGAGGTCATTGGCGATGACAAGAAGGTCAGCGAGACGCAGGCCAGCTTCTTCAATCAAAGTTAGCCCTGAGCTTATTCCGGATGCCAGGCAGGTACACCTGTCTGGCATCTGTGCTGAAATAGACAAGAAACATTGGCAGGGCACCGCGGTATCCGGAATGGACATGGAGATATGAGTTAAGTCATGGGAATTGTTTTCGGACTTGTCTATATCGCCCTTTTGCTGTTCTTCGTGGCGCTGATCATCCGGCTGGTCTTTGACTGGGTCCAGATGTTTGCCAGGGAATGGCGTCCGCGTGGTGTCGCCCTCGTGGTGGCCCACACGGTGTACTCGATCACCGATCCGCCCCTCAAGGGGCTCCGGAGGCTGATCCCGCCGTTGAGGCTCGGCGGGGTGACTTTGGACCTCGGGTTTCTGGTCCTGTTCATCGCCGTCAGCATCGCGATGGCGGTCACCAGGGGTTTCGCGTAATCTTCGACAAGACCTAGCGGCGCAGGCGAAGTTCCTGGAATGGGAACTCCCTCTGAGCCGCGAAGAAATCTCCGGTTTGACACCCAGTGTTGAATTAGAGGAACCAGACAATATTTAGGTACCGTAGTTTTGACGGCCGGAAGGCCTACTGACTAACTAGACCAATGAGGTGACCAGATGGCTTTGACGCCAGAAGACGTTGTCAACAAGCGCTTTCAGCCGACCAAGTTCCGCGAAGGCTACGACCAGGATGAAGTTGATGACTTCCTGGACGAGATCGTTGTGGAACTCAGGCGCCTGAACCAGGAGAACGACGAGCTCCGCAAGAAGCTTGCAGAATCAGGTTCCGGTGTGCCGGCCAGCTCCGCTGCGTCCGCCCCGGTGGTCGAGAAGGTTCCCGCACCCGTCAAGGCTGACAAGGTTGAGTCCCCGGCGAAGGCCGAGGTCGAGGCGAAAGCTCCCGACGCCGCCAAGAAGAAGGAAGCCGAGCCGGTAGCACCTGTTGCGGCCGTCCCGGCTGCTGCGCCCACCGCAGCCAACGGAAGCACGGTTTCGGCCGAGTCCGCTGCCGGACTGCTCGCCATGGCGCAGCAGATGCACGACCGTCACGTCGCCGACGGTCAGTCCCAGAAGGACAAGATCATCGCAGAGGCCCAGATCGAGGCCAGCAGCCTGGTCAACGATGCCCAGGAGAAGTCCCGGAAGATCCTCGGCGCCCTCGAGCAGCAGCGCTCCGTCCTGGAACGCAAGGTAGAGCAACTCCGCGGCTTCGAACGCGACTACCGCTCACGCCTGAAGGCCTACATTGAAGGCCAGCTGCGCGACCTGGACGCCCGCGGTTCCGTGGCGGCACCTGAGGTTGAAGCGAACTAGTTCGTCAAGCACGTATTCTGAGAACCGGTGGCTGAGGATTCCTCGGCCGCCGGTTTTTGGGATTTAACATCGGTTTTACAAAATGAAAGCACCATGACTGACCACCTCGCCGCTGACGCCGCAAACCCTTCTCCTTCATCGGCCCGCCCCCGGCGGGCACTCCTGTTCTCGCTCTTCGCCGGTTTCGCGGTCTTTGCGTATGTCCTGGACCAGCTGACAAAACTCTGGGTGACGTCCACGATGGTGGAGGGTGAACGCATCCCGGTGCTTCCGCCGCTCCTGCACTGGTACTTCATCCGCAATTCCGGCGCCGCATTTTCGATCGGGGAAAATGTCACGTGGGTGTTCTCCATCATCATGGCCGGCGTCTCCATCGCCATCCTGTTCCAGGTGCGCAAGCTGGGTTCGGCCTGGTGGTCGCTGGCACTGGGTCTGCTCCTGGGCGGGGCCCTGGGCAACCTAACGGACAGGCTCTTCCGAGAGCCCTCGTTCGGCATGGGGCACGTGGTGGATTTCATCCAGCTGCCCAATTTTGCGATCTTCAACATCGCCGACTCCGCGGTGGTCTCAGCGGTGGCCATCATCTGCATCCTCACGCTTAAGGGGATCGCCCTTGACGGTTCACGCCACGTCGCGGCGCCACGGGGAGAGGCAGCACAGCCGAAGGACACGGACGGTGTCTGAGCGTGTGGTGGTCGCCGACGAATTCGGCGGAACGCGGGCGGACGCAGGGCTCGCCAAGCTGATGGGGATTTCCCGGTCAATGGCCGCGACCCTCATTGCTGAAGGCAACGTGGTGAGCCGCGGCAAGAAACTCGGAAAGTCCGCGCGGTTGGTTGCCGGCGATGTCCTGGAAGTGACGGTGCCTGAACGACGGGACCCGCTCGAAGTGGTGGAGGAAGTTGTGGAAGGCCTGAAAATCCTGTTGGACGACGACGAATTTGTCGTTGTGGACAAGCCGGTGGGCGTTGCCGCGCATCCGTCGCCCGGCTGGGTAGGACCCACCGTAGTCGGCGGTCTCGCCGGAGCCGGCTTCCGGATCTCGACGTCGGGTTCCCCCGAGCGGGTGGGGATTGTGCACCGGCTCGACGTCGGCACGTCCGGGGTGATGGTCGTGGCCAAAACGGAGCGCGCCTATACGGCCCTGAAGCGGGCCTTCAAGGAGCGCACCGTGGAGAAGGTGTACCACGCGGTGGTCCAGGGGCTCCCGGATCCGCTGGAGGGCACCATCGACGCACCAATCGGTCGCCACCCCGGACACGACTGGCGTTTTGCCGTGATCGAAGACGGCCGGCCGTCGATCACGCACTATGAGGTCCTGGAGGCTTTTGGCAAGGCCACGCTGGTGGAGGTGCACCTTGAGACCGGGCGTACACACCAGATCCGTGTCCACTTCTCTGCGTTGCGGCACCCATGCGCCGGAGATCTTACCTACGGGGCGGATCCTCGGCTCGCCGCCACCCTGGGCCTGACCCGGCAATGGCTCCATGCCCGGCAGCTCGGCTTCGACCACCCGGTAACGGGGGAGCGCGTGACCGTGACCAGCGAATACCCGCAGGACCTGGCTTTTGCCCTCGAGGTCCTGGAGTCCGGGGAGGCCTAGCGGCTGGGTCGCTGGGCCCTTGGCGGTCCGCCAGCGCTTAGAATAGTGCGGTGACTTCCAGCAATGCCTCGTTCGTCCATCTCCACAACCACACCGAATACTCCATGTTGGACGGCGCAGCCCGTCTGGGTGAGCTCTTCAATGAGACTGAACGCCTCGGGATGCCGGCCCTGGCCACCACCGACCACGGGTACCTTTTCGGGGCTTTCGACTTCTGGAAGCGCGCGACGGACCAGGGGATCAAGCCGATTATCGGCGTCGAAGCCTACGTCACCCCCGGCACCGCACGGACGGACAAAAGCCGTGTCCGCTGGGGCGAGGAACACCAGCGCAAGGACGACATCTCCGGCGGTGGCTCCTACACCCACATGACGCTGCTGAGCTATAACAACGTCGGCATGCGCAACCTCTTCCGGGCCTCGTCCATTGGCTCGCTGGACGCAGTCTTCGGCAAGTGGCCACGCTTGGACCGTGAGCTCCTGAACACATACTCCGAAGGCCTGATCGCCACTACTGGCTGCCCTTCGGGGGAGGTCCAGACCCGGCTGCGGCTGGGCCAGTACCGCGAGGCCATGGAAGCCGCCTCGGAGTTTCGGGACATATTCGGTGCGGAGAACTATTTCTGCGAACTGATGGACCACGGCCTGGACATCGAACGCCGGGTCACAGGGGACCTGCTGCGGCTGGCCAAGGACCTCAACCTGCCGCTGGTGGCCACCAACGACCTGCACTACACGCACGAACACGATGCCAAGGCGCACGAGGCCCTGCTTGCCATCCAGTCGGGTTCCACGCTGCTGGAGCCATCGTATGACAACGGCGGTTCCCGCTTCGCGTTCTCCGGCAGCGGCTACTACCTCAAATCCCCGCAGGAGATGCGGGAGCTGTTCAGGGACCACCCGGATGCGTGCGACAACACCCTGCTGATCGCCGAGCGCTGCGATGTCTCGTTCAACACCGGTGCTAACTACATGCCGCGGTTCCCGTGCCCGCCGGGCGAGGACGAGACATCCTGGCTGGTCAAGGAAGTTGCCACCGGACTGGAATACCGGTACCCGGGCGGTGTCCCGGACAAAGTCCGCACCCAGGCCGACTACGAGCTCGAAGTCATCACCTCCATGGGGTTCCCGGGTTACTTCCTGGTGGTGGCCGACTTCATCAACTGGGCGAAGAAAAACGGCATCCGCGTCGGTCCGGGCCGTGGCTCCGGAGCCGGCTCCATGGTGGCGTACGCCATGCGCATCACGGACCTGGATCCGCTCCTGCACGGGTTGATCTTTGAACGCTTCCTCAACCCGGACCGTGTGTCCATGCCTGACTTCGACGTTGACTTCGATGACCGTCGGCGGTCCGAGGTCATCGACTATGTGACCCGGAAATACGGCGACGAGCGCGTGGCCATGATTGTCACATACGGCACCATCAAGACCAAGCAGGCACTGAAGGACTCCTCCCGTGTGCTGGGTTACCCGTTCAGTATGGGCGAGCAGTTGACCAAGGCGCTCCCGCCGGCCGTGATGGCCAAGGACATCCCGCTCGCCGACATCCAAAACAAGGACTCAAAGCGCTACAGCGAGGCCGGTGACTTCCGCCAGCTGATCGCAACTGATCCCGAGGCCGCCAAGGTCTTCGAGACGGCTCTCGGCATTGAGGGGCTGAAGCGCCAGTGGGGCGTGCACGCTGCTGGCGTCATTATGTCCTCGGACCCCATCATCGATGTCATCCCGGTCATGCGGCGCATCCAGGACGGCCAGGTGATCACGCAGTTCGACTACCCCACCTGCGAGGGCCTGGGCCTGATCAAGATGGACTTCCTCGGCCTGCGGAACCTGACGATCATTTCCGACGCCCTGGAGAACATCAAGCTCAACCGCGGCCTGGACCTGGACCTGGACAGCCTGGCCCTGGATGACGTGGCCTCCTATGAACTGCTGGCCCGTGGCGACACCCTGGGCGTGTTCCAGCTGGATGGCGGCCCCATGCGCTCCCTGCTGAAGCTGATGAAGCCTGACAACTTCGAAGACATCTCCGCCGTGCTTGCGCTCTACCGGCCCGGTCCCATGGGCGCCAACGCGCACACCGACTACGCGCTGCGCAAAAACGGGATCCAGGAAGTCATCCCGATCCACCCCGAACTCAAGGAACCCCTTGCTGAAATCCTCGGCGGAACCTACGGCCTGATCGTCTATCAGGAGCAGGTGATGGCCGTAGCCCAGAAGCTCGCTGGCTATTCCCTCGGGCAGGCAGACATCCTGCGGCGCGCCATGGGCAAAAAGAAGAAATCCGAGCTGGACAAGCAGTTCGCCGGATTCTCCCAGGGCATGCAGGACAACGGCTATTCCATGGCCGCCGTCAAGACCCTGTGGGACATCCTGCTGCCGTTCTCCGACTACGCCTTCAACAAGGCCCACTCCGCCGCCTATGGCGTGATCTCCTACTGGACCGCCTACCTGAAGGCGCACTTTGCGCCGGAATACATGGCTGCCCTGCTGACGTCGGTCGGTGACGACAAGGACAAATCGGCAATCTACCTCAACGAATGCCGGCGCATGGGGATTACCGTGCTGCCGCCGGATGTGAACGAATCCGCGCTGAACTTCACCCCGGTAGGCACCGACATCCGCTTCGGCATGGGCGCCATCCGCAACGTAGGGGTCAACGCCGTCGAAGCGATGGTGGCCGCGCGCGAAAAGGAAGGCGCCTATACGTCCTTCAAGGACTACCTCATGAAGGTCCCCGCCGTGGTCTGCAACAAGCGGACCATTGAATCCCTGATCAAGGCCGGAGCCTTCGATTCCCTCAACCACCACCGGCGTGCGCTGGCGATGATCCATGAAGAGGCCATCGACTCCGTCATCACCCTCAAACGAAACGAAGCGATCGGCCAGTTCGATCTCTTCGCCGGTTTCGAGGAGGCCGAATCCGAAGCGTCGCTGAGCATCGAGATCCCTGACCTGCCGGAATGGGAGAAGAAGGACAAGCTCTCCTTTGAGCGGGACATGCTCGGCCTGTATGTGTCGGACCACCCGCTGCAGGGCCTGGAAGGACTCCTCAGCCAGCATGCGGACCAGTCCATCACCTCGATCATCGGCGAAGACGGGCCGCACGACGGCGCCATCATTACGATCTCCGGCATGATCACCTCACTTAGCCGCAGGATCGCCAAGGCGAGTGGCAACGCCTATGCCCGTGCCGAGATCGAAGACCTCGGCGGTTCGATGGAGGTGATGTTCTTCGGCCAGGTCTACGGCCCTATCGCCTCGGTCCTTGCCGAGGACCTGATCGTGGTAGTCAAGGGTCGCCTGCAGCGACGGGACGACGGTGCCGTGACGCTGAACTGCATGGAACTGTCCGTTCCGGACCTCAGTGAAGGAACCAACGGCCCCGTGCTGATTTCGATGCCCACCCACAAGGCAACCGAAGCTGTTGTCACCGAACTGGGCGATGTGCTTCGGAACCACCGGGGGAACTCTGAAGTCCGGCTGCACCTGCAGGGGGACGCCCGGACGGAAGTCATGGGCCTCCCCGTCCATCTCAGGGTCAACCCCAGTCCGTCATTGTTCGGTGACCTGAAGGTGCTCCTGGGCCCAACCTGCCTGGATAACTAGGACCCGATAGTTAGATCTCGTAGTCCAGCGGGACCGGCTGTCCATAGCCGCCGGCGTGGTACAGGAGCGGCGAACCGTCGTCGCCCACTTCGCCGTCCACAACTTCAACCACCACTACAGCATTGTTCTCGAAGGAGAGCCGCATCTGGATCTTGCCGATCAGCCAGCCCGCGACGTCTTTGAGGATCGGGACCTCGTGCGGGCCAAGTTCCCAGTGGTCCCCGCCGAACCTGTCCTTGGTGCGGGCGAAACGGTCCGCCAGCGCCTGGTTTTCCAGGCCCAGCATGTGGACGCCGAGGTAGGTGGCATTGGCCACGGCCGGCCAGGAACTTGAACTGCGGGCCATGTTGAAAGTGAACCGCGGCGGCTGTGCTGAAAGTGACGCCACGGACGTGGCGGTAAAGCCGTAGGGCTCGCCCTGGTAGTTCACGGTGATGATGGCGACCCCGGCAGCATGCCGCCGGAACATTTCCTTGAAGGTGCCCTCGAACGGCGTCTTGTCTGTCATCTTGAGAATTGCTCCCTGAAAAGCAGGCTGTAATGGACTCTTCCTTAAGGGTATTAGTCCCCGTCGGAGAGGGAGCAATCGCTGGACCCGGCACGTCATCTGTCAAGATTGCCCACGTCGTTTGATCGGTCGTACCCGACCTTTGTTAAGGTTTATTTCATGAGACAACACATCAGCCGCCGGTCTTCCCGGCTGCCGTGGAAATGGTTTGCCGCTGCTGCTGCCGGTGGCGTTCCCGTCGGCCTGCTGTGGTGGCTGCTCGCGCCAGGAGGGATGAACCTGATCACGCGCAACCCCGCCCTGGCCGACGGGACCAATCCGGAGGTGTGGCTGCTCAGGGACCTCACCCTTGCGGGGCTTTGTGTGTTGGCAGGGTGCCTGGTGGCCGTCTTCCTGACTGATAAAGGCGGCCGCGATCCGCAGGCGGCCTTCCTCCTGGGACTGGCCGGCGGACTGGGCGGCGCCCTGATCGCGTGGCTGACCGGCGTCCTTGCGGGCCAGCTGTGGGGCGGCCCCGCAGATACATCTGTCAATGCCAGCGTCGCGTTCTCGCTCCGGTCCCTGTCCGTGCTGATCCTGTGGCCGGCCGCGACTGCCACGTCCGTGTTTGTCCTGAGCCTGATAAACCTGCTCAAGAGCGGGCCTGGGAGTGCGGGCACGCCGGTAGCCGAAGGCAACGCGCCCGGCGCGTAAAATGGACC
>NZ_JAKFFD010000024.1:0-22770 GCF_036675385.1 Pseudarthrobacter sp.
TGACTTCGGATCGGCGTCCACGGCGATCGGCCGGTCCAGCTGCTCCGAAATCAGCTGTGCCACCAGGGGAATGCGCGATGAGCCGCCGATGAGAAGCACCGCGGACAGGTCGTCCGGGGTGAGGCCCAGGTCCTGCAGGGAACGCTCCAGGGCGTCCACTGTTTCCCGGATGGGCTCGCTGATCATCGCCTCGAAGTCGGACCGGACCAGCCGCACCTGCTGCTGGAATCCCGGCAGGAGCACCGAAATGCTCGCCTCGCTGTCCGCGGACAACGCCTCCTTGGCTTCCACACACTCCCGCCGCAGGCGCGACAGGGCCGCCAGCGCTCCGGGCGCCGACGGGTCAAGATTGGCCAGGCCCTGCCCGGCGTGATCGGCAACGTACCGCAGGACGGCTGCGTCGAAGTCGGCGCCGCCCAGCCCCTCGATCCCTTCGGGCCGGCCCAGCAGTTCAAAGTGGCCGGCGTCCGTTTTCTTCAGGACGGCGGTGTCAAAGGTCCCGCCACCGAGGTCGTAGACGGCGATGGTACTGCCAGCCTCCACCCGCACCTGGGCGGCGTAGTGCAGCGCCGCCGCTTCCGGTTCGCTGATCAGCGTGACCTTTGTCAGGTCTTTTGAGGCCAGGGCAGCGAGGATGAGCTGCGTTCGGTGCGCACCCCAGGAGGCAGGGTGGGAAAGGATAATGTCCGACGGCGGCGCTCCCTCGCGTTCTTCAGCCCGGTCTGCGACCCATCGGGCCATAGTGGCGAAGACGTCCTCAGCAGGGAGGGAAAGAGTGCCGACGGCAATGGGGACGTCGTCTCCGACGCGCCTTTTGAACTCCCGCACCACCCGCTCCGGGGAGTCAAGGCCGCGGCGCTCGGCCGCCTCCCCCACCAGGATGGGGCCTTCCTCGGGGTAGTAAACCACCGAAGGCACAGCCGTTCCGCGGAGCCCCAGCGGCAGGCTCTCGGGAACACGTGAAGCGTCGTGATTGATTCGAACTATGGCGGCGGCGGTGAAACTGGTCCCGACGTCAAGGGCGAGAACATAGTTCATGGGCACCTCGGCAAAAAACGCAGCTAGCTGTCTGCGAGCTTCATCACTGACAACTCCCACCAAGGTAGCATCACCGTCTGCGGGGCAACACCCTTATTCATACATCGATTGGCGTATCAGTCGACCGCTGCCAGGGACAGCTGGAGAAACCCCAGTTCAGAGGCCCGAATAGGAGTGCAGACCGTTAAAGAACTGGTTGACGATGGTGAAATTGAAGACCACGCAGAGGTAGCCGACGATCGACAGCCACGCGGCGCGGGTGCCGGTCCAGCCACGCGTGGCGCGGGCGTGCAGGTAGCCGGCGTAGACCACCCAGATCACGAAGGTCCAGACTTCCTTGGTGTCCCAGCCCCAGAACCGGCCCCAGGCTTTTTCAGCCCAGATGGCACCGAACATGAGGGTGAAGGTCCAGCCGATGAAGGCGATGGCGTTGATCCGGTAGGACAGGTTTTCCAGGCTCAGTGCCGAGGGAACCAGCCGCATAAAGCCAAGCTTGTCAGCACCACCGGCAGCCACCGTCTTTTGCCGGTGGGACTGGACCAGCTGCAGGGCGGACATGGCGAACGTGAGGGTGAAGAGTGCGGAGGAGAGCACCGCGATGGAGACGTGGATGATCAGCCAGTAGCTCTGCAGCGCAGGGACCAGGTGGCCCACGGGGGTCCAGTAAGCCACCGAGGCGGCCACCAGCATGATGATGGCCAGGCCCACCACAAACGTGCCCAGGAACCTCAGGTCGCGGCGGATCAGCACCACCAGGAAAACCGCCACGGCCACAAACGCGCCGGTGGTCAGGAACTCGTACATGTTGCCCCACGGCACCCGGCCTGCACCCACGGCACGCGTGATGACGCCGGCGGCATGGATCAGCACGCCGAGAACGGTGAGGGCAACGGCGACCCGCGCCGGAACGCGGCGTTCCGCCGCATAGCGCATATCGGCGTCGGCCGTCTGCCCGGCCCCGGAAGCGTCGCCGCCCCGCTTGGCCACGGACGACGACGGCCGCTCGACCCGTCCCACCGGTCCGGCCAGGTGCGAGTCCACCCTGTCCGTTGCCACGCTGTCGGCTGCCGCGGCTGAACCAGCAGCAGAACCAGCAGACGCACCGGCGCCGGCCATCGCGGGCACCTTGGTCCCGGCAGCCTCGGCCGCCTTCAGGTCTATGGCGCGCAGCGCCCTGCTGCTCTTCGCGAGGTCCCAGGCGAAGGCGATGAAGGCCACGGTGTACGTGCCGGCTGCGAGCAGCATAAACAGCTCGCTGTACTGGCCCATGGTTTCGTTGATGGCGAACGGCATTACTGGTCCTTTTTCGGCCCGGTGGGGCCCGCTGGGGTGGTGACAGAGTCTGCGCCATTATCGCCCTGGCGGCTGGGAGTTTGCTGGGTGACGCTGGAATCGGAATCGTCAGCAGATTCGACGGAATCGGAATCCGCAAGCTGCCACTCGTCGGACAGCAGCTTCCTGACGGCAACCGCTTCCGCGGCGAGCCGGTGGTCCTCACCGCGGGCAAGCAGGCCATACTCCACCATGGTGCGGCCGTCCTCGTGCGTCCCGGTCCGCACCCAGACGCGGCGCCGGTTCACGTAGAGCGAGACGATCAGGCCGCCCACGGCCAGCAGCGCGAAAATGAGGGCGTAGAGCTGGCCCGGGTTGTGGTGGATGTCCACGCCCACGTACCGCTTCACGCTGTCAAAGCTGATGCTGCCCTTGCCGTCCGGCAGGGTGTAGGTGCTGCCCGGAGCCAGGGTGATGCCGCCGGCGTCCAGGTTGCGGGCGTTCAGCGGCGTGAGGTCACTGACGTCGAGTTCAAAGACGTTCTGCGGCGAGCCGGCGTCCAGGCCAAGGTCCCCGAAGTAGGAGTTCAGGGTCAGCCGCGGGTTGAACAGGTCCGGATCGCCGCTGAAGGACACCCCCTCCTCGGTGACAAACGCCGTGGGCAGGAAGAACCCCACGAAGCCCAGCTGTTCGGGCCGGGCGTCGGGGACCTTGATCACCAGGGAGGAGTAGTAGTTGTCACCCTGGAGCTTGGCCACCACGGGACCCTGCATGGCCACGTTGCCGGCGCCGTCGCGGATGGTCACCACGGGCGCGTAGCCGTTGCCGGTGAGGTAGATGCTGGTGCCGCCGAGGGTCACGGGATCGTTGACCTTCAGGACTTCCTGCTTGGCGGGCGAGTCCGGGGTTTCCCGGGTGGTGACTTCGGCGTTGAAGTCGATGGGCTGGCCGATTTTGCCTGGTGATTCGCGGTCAAACAAGACGTCGAATTTGTCCAGCTGGATGGAGTACGGCTGCAGCTGGCTGGACTGGAAGTTCGTGCCGGGGGTGAACTGGTCGTAGCCCACCAGCGTGTTCACGAAGGTGTCGCCCTCCACCAGGATGCGCTGGCCGCTGTAGCCGAACAGGCCGCCCACGGCCACGGACACCAGCACGCCGATCAGCGACGTGTGGAACACCAGGTTCCCTACCTCCTTGGCGAAGCCGCGTTCGGCGCCCAAAGACGGCCGCGCGCCGTCGTCGTCCCTCACGTCAACGCGGTAGCCGCGCTTCCTCAGCACGCCAGCGGCACTGCGGATGGCGTCCGACGCCGGGAGGCCGGCGTCGGCGGGAACCACCAGGGTGCCGTACTCGGGGAGGCGGGAGAGACGTTTGGGGGTCCGCGGCGGCTGGGAGCGCATGGCCCTGTAGTGGGCGATGGCGCGCGGGACCACGCAGCCGATCAGCGAGATGAACAGCAGGATGTAGATGGCCGAGAACCAGGCCGACGAGTAGACGTCGTAGAGCTGGAGGGTGTCCAGCAGCTTCCCGTAGTCCGGGTTGTCCTTGATGTACTGCGTCACGATGGACGGGTTGGCCGGGCGCTGCGGGAAGAGCGAACCGGGCACCGCGGCGACAGCCAGGAGCAGCAGCAGGAACAGCGCCGTGCGCATGCTGGTCAGCTGGGTCCAGGCCCAACGCAGCATCTCCACCGGCCCCAGGACTGGCAGCGCCGCCTCGGTTTTGGCGGCGGCAACGGGTGCCGGGGACTTTTTGTTTTCTTTCACGCGCTCGCTCATCAGATCGGCAACTTCACATCGGTTTGGAACCAGTACTGCAACTCGGTGACCCAGGTGCCCCAGACGCCGCTGGCCATCAGCAGGCCCAGCACCACCAGGATCCCGCCGCCGATCCGCTGGATGGCCAGGCGGTGCGTGCGGAAGAAGGACATCACACCCATGCCTCGTCGCACCGCCAGGGCGATCAGCAGGAACGGGATGCCCAGGCCCAGGCTGTAGACAAACGCCAGGAGGGCACCCTTGGCTGCGGAGGAACCGCCGGACAGGCTCAGGAGCTGGACGGCAGAGTAGGTGGGCCCGATGCACGGGGCCCAGCCCAGGCCGAACGTGAGGCCCAGCAACGGCGCGCCCCACAGGCCGGCCGGCGGCTTGGCGTGGATTTTCGCATCACGCTGCAGCCAGCCGAAACCGCCCATGAACACCACGCCCATGAGGATGACCAGGAGCCCCAGCAGCTGGGTGATCCAGGCATTCTGCGAGCCGGTGATCAGGGTGCCGAGCTGGCCGAACGCGCCGCCCAGAAGCACGAAAATCACCGAGAACCCCAACACAAAAAGCCCGATGCCCGCCAGCATCCGGCCGCGCTTCTGCTTCTCCAGGTCCACGCCGCTCAGGCCGGTGACGTAGCCCAGGTAGCCGGGCACCAGGGGCAGCACGCACGGCGACAGGAAGGACACCAGGCCAGCGAGCAGCGCCACCGGGATGGCAAGCAGGAGCGAGCCGTTCAGGATGGTTTCGGCGAAGGGGCTGTTCACGGTCCGGGGCCGCCGCTACTCTGCCACGGCGGCGGTGATGAGGGCTTTGAGGGTGCCCTTCTGGATTTCGCCCAGCACGCGCGAGGCCACGCGGCCCTGCTTGTCCAGGACCAGCGTGGTGGGGACCGCTCCCGGCGGGACCAGCCCGGAGACGGCCAGGAGCACGCCGCCGTTCTTGTCATCGAAGCTGGGGTAGGTCAGGTTGAAGGTCTTATCAAAGGCCTCTGCAGTGCCTTTTTCATCGCGGAGGTTGACGCCAAAGAACTGCACGCCCTGGTCCTTGAAGTCCTGGTGCAGCTCTTCCAGGATGGGTGCTTCAACGCGGCAGGGTGCGCAGGCGGCGAACCAGAAGTTCAGGACGGTCACCTTGCCCTGGAAGTCCGCGGGGGCTATCTGGGTGCCGTTGAACAGCGTGCCGTTAATGGCGACGGCGGCCTTGCGGTCCGCGGCGGTGAACTCGGTCACCGAGCCGTCCCCGGCCACGTAGTTCTTGTTGTCGCCGGCTTTGGCCTGCTTGGCGAGGGCGTCTTCCTGCGCGCAGGCGGACAGCCCCAGGGTCAGGGCGGTCAGGGCGGCGCCGCCGGCAACGAGCACGGCGCGGCGGGATGCTGTGCCTGAAATTGCGCGGGATGTTGCGCGAGGGTCAGTCATGTCAGGCTCCGGGGGTGCTGGCGGCGCCGGGAAGAAGTACGGCAGCGGGCTCACTGTACTCAACGCGCAGGAGCGAGCCGTCGTCGTCGAACACCAGGGAGGTGATGGACGTCAGCGTGCACTCGCGCTTGCGCGGGTCATGCCACAGCGGCCTGCCTTCGGCGCTGAGGCGGGTGGCCCAGATGGGGAGCTGGTGGCTAACCATGATGGCTTCCGGCCCATCGGTTCCGTAGTCGCCGGTGGCCAGTTCGATGGCCCGGAGCCGGGCGTCCTCAACAGCTGACATGACGCGCGCGGCCTGCGCCTTGTACGGTTCGCCCCAGGACGGCCGGAACGGGTTGACCAGGTGCGGCCAGTGCTTGGGCTTCCGGAGCTCGGCCTTGGTGACCTTCATGCCCTGGAAGTAGTTTTCCGCTTCAATGATGCGGCTGTCCGTGTGGAGTTCCAGGCCAAGCGCCTCTGCCGTGGGGGCCGCTGTTTCCTGCGCCCTGACCAGCGGCGACGCCGCGAGATAGACGATCCGTGCCCCGCGCGCGGCACGTTCGGCGAAGTGGTCGGCGAGCATCTGCGCCATTTCCCGGCCCAGCTCGGAGAGGTGGAATTCGGGCAGCCTGCCGTACAGAACGCGGTCAGGATTGTGGACCTCGCCGTGGCGGAGCAGATGGACAGTGGATTGGGGCATGTTTACCAGTTTCTCAAAGATGGCGTGCGATCCGAAATCTTCTACATCCAGTAGAACTCAAATTTTTGGAAAAATGTTCCGGAACCGGGAACAAAACATGCAAACGCATGTTTATACTGGATGCAGCGGATAGTTGAGGATTCAACAGATGAAGCGTCAAGCTATCCGGAAGTACCACCCGACAAACCAAGGAGAAACACCATGACTCTTCCCGCAGACGTCACCACCGGCACCTGGACCCTCGACAACTCGCACAGCGAGATCGCCTTCACCGTCCGGCACGCAGGCATCAGCAAGGTCCGCGGCCAGTTCAAGGATGCCGTGGCAACCCTGGACCTCGCCGACAACGTGGCCGATTCCAAGATCAGCGCCACCATCCAGACCGCCAGCTTCGACTCCGGCGATGTCAACCGCGACGGCCACGTCCGCGGCGAAGACTTCTTCGACGTCGAGACCTTCCCGGAAATCTCCTTCGTCTCCAACAGCCTCGTGGCCAAAGGCAACGGCTACGAGCTGACCGGGGACCTCACCATCAAGGGCGTCACCCGCCCCGTTGCCCTCGAGACCGAATTCAACGGCGTGGCCGTGGACCCGTTCGGCATGACCCGCGCCGGCGTCTCCGCTGAAACCACCATCAGCCGCAAGGACTTCGGCCTGACCTGGAACGCCGTGCTGGAAGCCGGCGGCGTGCTGGTCAGCGACAAGGTTGCCGTCAACCTGGAGCTCGCGTTCATCGCACCCGCAGCATAGTTTTCTTCCTGAAGCACCCCGGCCACCAATTCCCCGGAATCTGGCGGTCGGGGTGCTTTGTTTTTATCCCCTAGATACAGGCGGATACGCGGTCTACAGTGAGACCCATGAGCAACAGTGAAGTACCACAGCCACAGCAGCCACAGCAGCCCGGCGCCGAGCAACCGGGCGCCCAGCCGCCCGTCACTCAGCCGCCTGTCACTCAACCCCCTGCCGGCAACGTACCGCCTGCAGGCAACGTTCCTCCGGCCGGCTACCAGCCGCCACCCGCCTACCCGCAGCCGGGCCAGGCTTATCCCGCGCCGGGCCAGGCCTACCCGCAGCCCGGCCAGCCATACAACCAGCCTGGCCAACCGGGCGGCTTCCGCTTTGAGATGCCAACCGACGGCCCCCGCAACTTCAACGACGTTATGCCCAAGGCCGGGTTCTCCGGCATGTTCAGCGTGACCGGGCTGCCCACCGAGCTCAAGGTCTCGTACTGGATCTGGCTCATCGGCGGCATGCTGGGAGTCCTTGGCGGCCTGTTCGGCGTGTTGGGTTCGCTGGCGTTGTTCGTCGTGGCACCCGGGCTGGCCGTTGTGGTCCTCCTGCTCGTCCTGGTGGCACTGGCCCTGGCGGCGGCCCAGATTGTCCTGGTCCTGAAGATGAAGGAGGGCAAGGAATGGGCAAGACTTGCGCTCACCATCGTGGCCGGCGTTTCGCTGGTGCTCGCCGTGCTTGGCGGCAGCGTGGGCGGCGGCGGCATGGGCCAAGGCATCGGCAACAACTGGCTGGGCTTCCTCATCAGCGCCGCGGCAACGGTGCTCATGTGGCTGCCGAACTCGCAGGCCTGGTTCAACGCCGCCAAGGGCCGCGCGTAGACCGGATCCAGTAGAAACACAGCCTTGCGCGACCCCCGCTGAGTTCTGTGGGAATACCTCTCCGGAATGATCCCCCGCGGCACCCGCCGGGGGTACGGTGGGAAGTAAGCCGTACTGGGGGCAGGCCAGTTGGACTGCACCCAGCAGCCGAACTGACATCCGACCTGCAAAGGACCGCTCATGAGCACTCCTGTCCCGCCTCCCGTTCCGAACGAGCCCGAGCCCGGCAACCAGCCGCCAGCGCCCCGATACGGCGAGAACAGCCCGCAGTTCGGGCAGCCCACACCGCCGGCGCCACAGTACGGGCAAAACGCCCCGCAGTATGGCCAGCAGACTCCCCCGGCACCCCAGTACGGGCAAAACGCACCGCAGTACGGGCAAAACGCCCCGCAGTATGGCCAGAACAACGCGCCGCAGTTCGGCCAGCCCACGCCTCCGCCTTATGGCCAGCAGCCGTACGGGCAGTCCCCCTACGCGCAGTACCCGTCCGAGCAGCCGCACACCACGGGATCCAACGGGGTTCCCCAGCTGGTCAACATCTCGTTCTGGCTGCTGATTGGCGCGGGTGTTGTGTATGTCATCAGCCTGCTGATGGGCATTGGCATGCTTGACGATCCGTTGTTCCGGAATGCGTTCGACGACGCCATGCGCAGCAGCGGTGCCACTGGTGCGGAATTCGCGTTCGACGACTTCAAGGGTGTCATTGCCGGATCGCTCGTGGTCTTCGCGATCATCGGTGCGGGGTTGTACGCGCTCGTGGCGTTCTTCGTCCGCAAGGGCAAGAACTGGGCCCGCATCCTCGGTACGGTTTTCGCGGCACTGTCCATTTTCGGCCTCTTCGGACCACCGAGCCTCGGAACTGTGGGAACGCTGGCCGGGATCGCAGCGATCGTGCTGCTCTACCTGCCGGCCGCGGCACCTTACTTCCGCAAGCAGCAGCCGTTCGCTAACCCGTACGGCGCCCCGGGCACCACGCCTGGCAACCCGTACGGGCAGTAGTACCAACGAGTCGCATCCACACCCTAACGGGCGTGGGCCCCATCAGCCGCCGACGAACTAGGCGGTCTGGTCCGGGGTCTGCGCCCGTTGTGCGTGATAGGCGAGGATCTGCAGTTCGGTGGCCATATCCACCTTGCGGAGGTTGACGCCCTCGGGGACCTGCAGCATAACGGGGGCGAAGCTCAGGATGCTGTGGACGCCGGCCGCCACCACGCGGTCGCACACGGCCTGCGCCGCATGGGCCGGAAGTGCCAGGACCACCATGTTGGCGCCCGTCCGCTGCAACACGGCCTCCATGTCCGCAGCGTCGCTGACGCGCAGCCAGCCCACTTCATTGCCCACCACCATCTGGTCGGCGTCGAAAATTGCCACGACGTCAAACCCGCGGGACTCGAAGCCGCCGTAACGGGCCAGGGCCTTGCCGAGGTTACCCGCGCCAACAATGGCGACCTTCCAGTCGTGGGTCAGCCCCAGGGCCGCGGAGATGTGACGGCTAAGGTACTGCACTTCGTAGCCCACTCCGCGCGTGCCGTAGGAACCCACATAGGAAAGGTCCTTGCGAAGGGTTGACGAGCTCACTCCTGACGCTTCCGCCAGCGATTCCGAAGATACCCGTTCGACGCCGTCGGACAGCAGCGTGTTAAGGGCGCGCAGGTAGATGGTCAGCCGGGCCACTGCTGCGGGCGGTATTTGCTTGGTGGACTCGGCGCCGTGGACGGGCTGTGCACTGTGGCCAGCCTCTGTACCTTGGACAGCATGGGGAGATGGATCCAGTGAAGTCACTATCCCCTCCATCCCATCGCGTCGTGACTCCACTCTAGAGCCCCGCAGCTGGTGCCAACAAAGCCGGTGTCATTCTGCGGGCCGCTTTCCTATTGGGCCATGGCGCGTTTGAGGACGCGCTCCAGCCGGGCTTCGTCGATCTTCCAGAAATCGCGTTGGATTCCATCCACCAGGACTACGGGGATTTCCTCCGCGTACCGCTCACGCAGTTCCGGCAGCTCGTCCACCTGCTGTTCCGTCCACCCGAGTCCCAGCGAGGCAGTAACGCGTCCGACGGCGTCGCGCGCTCCTGCACACAGGTGACAGTCTGCTTTGGTGATGAGGACTACCTCGGGTTTTGCCATGCATTAACCGTATCGCCCTTCAGGGCAGAGAGCTGGGCAGAGGACAGCGGCCGACGGCGGGGCGTACGGCGGGTCGACGGCGACGCGGGTATCCGGGCGAGCGCTGGCACTCGCGCTGGCACTGAAATCTTGGTCACCGAGTATTGACTAGACTCGTGGACATGCCCGAGGAGAAGTACGTCGCTGTGGTGACCCAGCCGGATGCGTTGATGCAGACCGGCGAAGCCGCCTTCTTCGACGTCGATAACACCCTCATGAAGGGCGCCAGCCTCTTCCATGTTGCCCGCAAGATGCACCAACGCGGCGCCTTCACCCTGACGCAGGCTGCGGGGTTCGCGTGGAAGCAGTTCAAATTTGTGGCGCGCGGCGAGAACATGGACGATGTCCACGCTGTCCGCGACTCCGCCCTCACCCTCGCCGAGGGCATCACCGTGGAAGACGTCAAGGCCCTGGGCGAAGAGGTCTACGACGAAATGATCGCGTCCAGGATCTGGCCCGGCGCCAAGGCATTGGCGCAGCAGCACCTGCGCGTGGGCCGGCGGGTCTGGCTGGTTACCGCAACCCCCATCGAGGTTGCCGCGGTCATTTCCACCAGGCTCGGCCTGACCGGAGCCTTGGGCACCGTGGGCGAGGTTGCCGACGGCATGTACACCGGCCGGCTGGTGGGCGACATCCTGCACGGTTCCGCCAAGGCAGTGGCTGTGCAGGCCCTGGCCCACGACGAGGGCCTGGACCTTAAGCGGTGCTGGGCCTACAGCGACTCATACAATGACATCCCGCTGCTGACCCTCGTGGGGCACCCGGTAGCCATCAACCCTGATGCCAGGCTCCGCCGCCACGCGCGGGACAACAACTGGCCGGTCTACGACTTCCGTTCCGGCCGCCGCGCCGCCACCCTGGGGCTCAAGGCAGCAACGGCCGGCGGCGTAATTTACGGACTGTGGAAAGGCTTCGCCCGCATCCGCGGCCCCCGGGCATAACCGCCGCCGCAACTGTCGCCGTCGATGTTTCACGTAGGAGCGCATCGCGGCCGAACGAGCGACAGAGGTCGCCCAGCGACCAGCGGAGCTCCTTTCGGCTGTGTCTAAGCGACGGTGAAACGTCGATGGCGACCTCACCCGACGCAAAAAAAATGCCCGCTGCCGGGAAGGCAACGGGCATTTCACGCTTGTCGAAGTATCTCTACTTCTTATTGCGGCGCTGGTGACGGGTCTTACGAAGCAACTTGCGGTGCTTCTTCTTGGCCATACGCTTGCGACGCTTCTTAATAACTGAACCCACGAAAGTTCCTCACAAACTAGATGCAGTACCTGTCTGATGGAAATGGTCCGTGGACAGAGCTACAGACTGAAACAACTGACAGATTCTTACAATGACGTAAAACGTTCCTTAACAGGGTACCGCTTCTTGGCGATGCCCACTGACCGCAGGTAATGCTCAGGCGGTTTCGGAGTGCCCGTCCACCACAGCACCCTTGAGGTACTGCTCGACGGCGCTCTCCGGCACCCGGTACGACCGGCCGAAACGCACCGCTGGCATTTCGCCTGAGTGGACCAACCGATAGACGGTCATTTTGGAGACGCGCATGACCTCGGCCACTTCGGCCACGGTCAGGAACTTCGCGTTCGAGAAGTTCTGTTCTGCGGACATTTCCCTATTCCTTTGCTGATGGATGACGACAATACCCCAGCTTTGATTCATATTCGGTGTGCCGATGCTGAGCCATCCACCAACCATGTGTTAGATACTCTAGAGGTTCATGGGGCTGTAGTGAAAGTCATCCGGGCAATCATTAAGCGGTCCGGCGCTTCCTGGCGGACGCCGCGAGCTGATCGAGGACCGAAACGGAGACGTCCCAATCCATGCACGCGTCCGTGACACTCTGCCCGTAGACCAGTTCCGCCCGGCCCGCCGCATGCTCGGTGACATCCAGGTTCTGGGCTCCGCCCACCAGGAAGCTCTCCAGCATGACACCCGCGATGGCCTGTGCCGCCTCGCCGCCGTCCTCCAGCTGCGCGCCGATTTCCAGCGCCACTTCCGCCTGCCGGTGGTGGCTCTTGCCGCTGTTGGCGTGGCTGGCGTCCACGATCAGCCGGGGGTTGAGCCCCTTGCCGGCGAGCTTGGCGGAGGCGCTTTCGACGTCGGCCGCTGAGTAGTTAGGCCCTTTCCGTCCACCCCGGAGGATGACGTGCGTGTCCGGGTTCCCGGCGGTGGCCACCAGCGCGGCCCGGCCGTCGCCGTCGATCCCCAGGAATGCCTGGGCGGCAGCGGCGGCGCCGCACGCGTCGAGCGCCACCTGGAGGTCGCCGTCGGTCCCGTTCTTGAAGCCGATGGGCATGGAGAGACCGGAGGCAAGCTGGCGGTGGATCTGGCTCTCGGTGGTGCGCGCCCCGATGGCTCCCCACGAGATCAGGTCCGCCATGTACTGGGGGCTGATGGGTTCCAGGAATTCGGTGGCCGTGGGCAGACCCAGCGCGGTGACCTGCTGCAGGAATTCCCGGGCGGTCCGGAGCCCGGTGACCATGTCATGGCTGCCGTCCAGGCGAGGATCGTTGATCAGGCCCTTCCAGCCCACCGTCGTGCGGGGCTTTTCGAAGTACGTGCGCATCACGATCAGGAGGTCGTCACGGTGCTTCTCGGCCTGGCTGACCAGCCGGCGGGCGTATTCCAGTCCAGCCTTGGGATCGTGGATGGAGCAGGGGCCCACGATGACCAGCAGCCTGTCGTCCACGCCGTCCATGATGGCCCGGACTTCGTCGCGGCCACGCTCGACGACGTCCGTCACCCGGGCGTCCAGGGGCAGCTCGGCGATGAGCTCCTGGGGCGAGGGCAGCGGCGTGAATTCGCTGACGCGCAGATTGGACGTGGATTTTGCGGGGGTGGCTGTCGCGGTGCTCATGTTCGGGTCCTGTTCCAGATAGGAAGCGGGCCCAGATCAGAACCCGCCGGAGAAATGGCGAAGGGCAGAGAATGATCTCTGCCCTGTTGGCTCTGAAGGAAGATGGATGCGTGTCAGTTAGACGCGGGCTCCTCCAGAGCCAACGAAAAATACGCATACCAACGGTTTGTCATAGGCAAACCATAACCGCGCGCTGTGACGGCCGCAAAATCACGGCCGTCACACATGGAAATCCGGGCCCCCAAGTCAGCCCAGGAGCTCGCGGAGGTACTGCAGCTGTCTGATCCAGTGGTGTTCCTGGCCGCCCTCGTGGTTGTTGAACCGGTAGACCTCGATGTCCTTTTGTGCCGCGGAGCCGCTGCCGTAGGCGTTGAAGCTGGCGAACACAGTGGATGGCGGGCAGACATCGTCCATCTGCGCCACCGAGTACAGGGCCGGTGCGGTGGCCGCCCGCGCAAGGTTGACGCCGTCGAAATAGCTCAGGACCGCGAGCATCGGCTCATACCGGTCCCGGTGCCTGCCCAGGAAGGCCGCGATTTCCGGATAGGGGCCGCGGGCCGCGATGTCGATGGACCTGGGGAAGTCCTGCAGGAAGGGGACGTCGGGCAGCGCGGCGATGACGCCGTCGAGCCTTCCGGCCACCAGCCCGGCAACGGCCACCACAATGCCGCCGCCCTGGCTGATTCCGGCCAGGACCACGCGCGCGGGATCCACCTCCGGGTGGGACTGCGCCGCTTCCACCGCACGGAACGCGTCCACGTACACGCGGCGGTAGTAGTAGTCCTCACGGCTGCCGGCGCCCCTGGTCATCAGCCCCGCGTAGGCCACCTCGCCCGCAGACGGGTGGGGATCCGCCGTCTGGCCGAGGATCCCGCCATAGCCCTGGCCGCGGGTGTCCATGATGAAATGCGCATAGCCGGCCTGCGCCCATTTGGTGTCCTGGTTGACGAGGCCGCGGCCGCCGGAGTAACCGATGTACTGCACGACGACGGGCAGCCGGCTTCCGGCGCGCCGATTCGCCGGGAGGTGCAGCCAGCCCTTGATGGGTGCGCCGTCGTAGCCGGCGAACGTTACGTCGAAGGTGTCGATGACCGACAAGTGGTTCTCAACCGGCCCGAACGTGGCGTTGAGCGGGAACGTCCGGGCCTCGTCGAGCGTGGCGTCCCAGAAGTCCTGCAGGTCGGCCGGCGGCGTGACCCGCGATGCGTAGCCGCGGAGCTGGTCAAGGGGAAGGTCGAAGAGGGGCATGCTGCTGTCCGGTCCTGTCTCGTCGGGTTGCTATCGGAGATCCTACGTCACGCAACCCACCCGGCGGCGCCTTCTTTGAGCGCGAAACGACACTTGGGGCCCTGCGATTAGGGCCCCAAGCGTCCCCTCGCGCTGGGTTGTTCGCGCTGGATGGTTGCCGCTGGGTGGCGGGTGGTTACAGTCGGGAGAGCTGCGGCGTGAACGTCTGCAGCTCGTGCGAAGACACCACCAGGCGGCGCAGTTCCGTGAGCCCCCCGCTGACGTGCCCGGCGGCACGGGCCTGGACCAGGACATTCCCGACGGCGGTCGCTTCCACCGGCCCGGCCACCACCTTTTTGCCCGTGGTGTCGGCCGTGAGCTGGCAGAGGAGCCTGTTCTGCGAGCCGCCCCCCACGATGTGGACCACGTCCACGGTGCGCTCCGCCAGGCGTTCTGCGTCCGCGATGGCCCGCGCGTAGCCCGTGGCCAGGCTGTCCATGATGCACCGGGTGATGGCCGCCTGGTTATCAGGCAGGATGTCTCCGGTATGGCCGACCGTGGCGCGGATGCGGTGGGGCATGTTGTCCGGGGCGATGAACGCGGAATCGTCCGGATTGATCTGCGGGCCGCCCGGGGGCAATGCGGCTGCGGCGGCCAGCAGGTCAGTGAGTTCCGGGGTGTGGCCTTCGGCGGCCCAGGTCCGCTGGCATTCGCTGAGCAGCCAGAGCCCGCCCATGTTGCGGAGGTAGCGGATGGTGCCGTCCACGCCGCGTTCGTTGGTGAAGTTCGCTGCTCTGCTGGCCTCGGTCAGGACCGGATGATCCAGTTCCAGCCCCACCAGGGACCAGGTGCCCGAGGAGACATATGCGAAGTCCTCCTCCTGGGCCGGGACCGCGGCGACGGCAGAGGCGGTGTCGTGCGAGCCGACGGCCACCACGTTGGTGCCGGCCGGCAGTCCCACCCTTGAGGCGATCTCCGGCAGCAGCGTGCCAACGGTCTCGCCGGGCTCGATCAGCGGCGGGAACAGGTTCTTCGGCAAGCCGAGGGCGGTCAGGAACTCCGTCGCCCACTCCCCCGCGACTGCGTCAAACAGACCTGTGGTGGAGGCATTGGTCGATTCCGTGCGGCGGACTCCCGTCAGGAAGAAGGCGATGAGGTCCGGGATCAGCAGCGCCTGCAGACCGTTCAGGTCCCGCTCCGTGGCCAGCTGGTAGAGGGTGTTGAACTGCAGGAACTGCAGCCCCGTGGTGGCGTAGAGCCGGGCAGGGTCCAGTTTCCGGTGCACGGGGGCGACGGCGGCGCGGCTGCGGTCATCGCGGTAGCTGAACGGCTGCGCCGTCAGCTCCCCCGCCTTGTTGACCAGGCCGTAGTCCACCGCCCAGGTGTCGATCCCGATGCTCGTGATGGTCTCGTCCTGCACCGCCGCGACGGTGGCGGCGGCCTCGAGGCCCGCTAGGACCTCGGCGAACAGGGCGTCGAAATCCCAGCGGAGGCCGCCGTCGAGCTCCACCACACCGTTGGGAAACCGGTGCACCGTTTCCAGCTCCACGCTCACGTCCTCAGTGGCGGACGAACCGTTTCTGATCCGGCCGAGGATGACCCGGCCGGAAGAGGCGCCGATGTCCACGGCGGCGAACACCTGCCCGGTGGAACGGGCGGCGGACACCGCCCCGGCAGTGGCCGGTGCGGTGTCCTGTGCTGGAAAGCCGGGCTGTGCTGCTGGGTTGGTCATCGCAGGAAGGCTGCGGCCACCCCAGCGTCCACGGGGATGTGGAGGCCGGTGGTGTGGGACAGTTCGTTGCTGGTGAGGACCGCAGCGGCGTTGGCCACGTGCTCGGGCAGGACCTCGCGCTTGAGCAGGGTCCGCTGGGCGTAGTACTTGCCCAGTTCCTGCTCGTCCACGCCGTAGACCGCGGCGCGCTTGGCGCCCCAGCCGCCGGCGAAGATACCGGAGCCGCGGACCACGCCGTCGGGGTTGATGCCGTTGACGCGGATGCCGTATTCGCCCAGTTCTGCCGCAAGGAGCCGGACCTGGTGCGCCTGGTCGGCCTTGGTGGCCGAGTACGCGATGTTGTTCGGGCCCGCGAACACGGAGTTCTTGGAGGAGATATAGATGATGTCCCCGCCCATGTCCTGCGCGATCATGACCTTCGCCGCGGCCTTGGAGACCAGGAAAGAGCCCTTGGCCATGACGTTGTGCTGGATGTCCCAGTCCTTCTCGGTGGTTTCGAGCAGCGGCTTGGAAATCGACAGGCCGGCGTTGTTGACCACCAGGTCCAGCCCGCCGAAGGCCAGCACCACCTCCTGGATCGCTGCGGCGATCTGCGCTTCGTCGGTCACGTCGGCCTGGACACCGATGGCGACGTCCGCGCCGCCCAGCTCCGCGGCGACGGCCTGGGCGCTCTCCAGGTTCAGGTCGGCAATGACCACGCACGCGCCGTCGGACGCCAACCGCGTGGCAATAGCCTTGCCGATGCCCGACGCCGCCCCCGTCACCAGCGCGATGCGGGAGGCATGCGACTTCGGCTTGGGCAGGCGGGCGAGCTTCGCTTCCTCCAGGGACCAGTACTCGATCCGGAACTTCTCGGATTCCTCGATCGGTGCGTAGCTGGAGATCGCCTCGGCACCGCGCATCACGTTGATGGCGTTGAGGTAGAACTCGCCGGCCACCCGGGCGGTCTGCTTGTTCGCCCCGTACGAGAACATGCCCACGCCCGGGACCAGCACAATCGCCGGGTCCGCGCCGCGCAGCGCCGGGGACTCCGAAACGGCGTGGCGGTCGTAGTACCCCTGGTAGTCCTCGCGGTAGGCGGTGTGGAGTTCCTTCAGCCGGTTGATGGAGTCCTCGATCGAGGCGTCGGCGGGCAGGTCCAGGATCAGGGGCTTGACCTTGGTCCGCAGGAAGTGGTCCGGGCAGGACGTGCCCAGGGCGCCCAGGCGCGGGTGCTCGGCGGATTCCAGGAAGTCAAGGACGACGGCGTCATCAGTGAAGTGCCCCAGCTGCGGTTTGTCCGTGGAGGCCAGGCCACGGATCACCGGGGCGAGCGCGGCGGCTTTGGCTTTTCTTTCCGCTTCCGGGAGCGCGCCATAGCCGGCCAGCTTGGCACCGAAGGGTTCGGCTTTGCCGTTGTCCTCGATGTACTTCTCGGCCTGTTCGATGATCCATAGCGAGTTGGCCTCGGCTTCTTCGGACGTAGCGCCCCAGGCGGTGATGCCGTGCCCGCCCAGGATGGTGCCGATGGCCTGCGGGTTGGCGTCCTTAATCGCCGCGATGTCCAGGCCCAGCTGGAAACCGGGCCGGCGCCACGGAACCCAGAGGACCTTGTTACCGAAGATCTTGGTGGTCAGCGCCTCGCCGTCCACCGCGGTGGCAATCGCGATCCCGGAGTCCGGGTGCAGGTGGTCCACGTGCGCGGCGTCCACCAGCCCATGCATGGCGGTGTCGATCGACGGCGCGGCGCCGCCTTTCCCGTGCAGGCAGTAATCAAAAGCGGCCACCATCTCATCTTCCCGTTCAACGCCCGGGTAGACATTCTTCAGCGCGTTCAGCCGGTCCAGCCGCAGCACCGCGAGGTTCCCCGCTTTGAGTGTGCCGAGGTCCCCGCCGGAGCCCTTGACCCACAGCAACTGGACATCCTCACCCGTGACCGGGTCCTTCTCCGTGCCCTTGGCCGAGGTGTTGCCGCCGGCAAAGTTGGTGTTGCGTTTGTCCGCGCCGAGGCGGTTGGAACGGGCAATCAGGTCGTCAACAGTCGTGTTGCCTGTGTTCTGCGTAGCTGTGTTCTGCGTAGCTGTGTTCTGCGTAGTCATTGTTAGGCGCCCCATCCGGCTTGCTGGCCGCCGATGCGGTCCTCGTTGATCTGTTTCTGGTAACCACTGGCCCTGAACGCGGCCATCGGGTCCGCGGGCAGGCCGCGGGATTCACGCCATTCGGCCAGGATGGGCCGGACGTCGGTGTAGAAAGCGTCGTTGAACACGCCGTTGGCGGCCAGGACGTCCCCGGACCGCTGGGCCTCGCCCAGGGCGGCGGTGTCCACGAGCAGGGCCCGGGCCGTCATTTCCTGGACGTTCAGGACCGAGCGGATCTGGCCCGGGATCTTCTCCTCGAGGTTGTGGCACTGATCCAGCATCAGGGCCACACCGGAATCCTTCCCGAATCCGCCGCCGCGGATGACCTCGTACATGATGCGGAAGAGCTGGAACGGGTCCGCTGCGCCGACGATGAGGTCGTCGTCGGCGTAGAAGCGGGAGTTGAAGTCGAAGGAGCCCAGCTTGCCCAGGCGCAGCAGCTGCATCACGATGAACTCGATGTTGGTGCCCGGCGCGTGGTGGCCGGTGTCCAGGCAGACCATCGCCTTCTCCCCCAAAGCCAGGGTCTGCGCGTAGGAGGTGCCCCAGTCCGGAACATCGGTGTGGTAAAAAGCCGGCTCGAAGAACTTGTACTCCAGGACCAGCCGCTGGTTCTCGCCCAGACCCGCGTAGATCTCCTGCAGCGACTCGGCCAACCGGTCCTGACGCCCGCGCATATCGTCCTGGCCCGGGTAGTTCGTCCCGTCCGCCAGCCAGATCTTCAGGTCCTGCGAGCCCGTGGCGTGCATAATCTCGATGCACTCAAGGTGATGGGCAACCGCACGCCGCCGCACGGACTCACTGGACGAGGTCAGGGAACCGAACTTGTACTCGTCATCCTGGAAGGTGTTCGAGTTGATGGTGCCCAGGCCCACGCCCAGGCCGGCCGCGTACTCCTTGAGGGCGGCGTAGTCATCCACCTTGTCCCACGGGATATGCAGGGCCACTGTGGGAGCGAGGCCGGTCAGCTCATGCACCTTGGCGGCGTCCGCGATCTTCTCCTGCACCGTCCGCGGGGTTCCCGGCGTGCCGAACACCTTAAAGCGCGTGCCTGAATTTCCATAAGCCCACGAAGGGACCTCGATGGCAAGCTCCCCGAGCCTGCCAAGCGCCGTTGCTACGTCATTCATGTTGGTTCTTCCCGGTCTTAGTGATGTGGTCTGTTGTGCTGTGGTCTTTGGTGACGTGGTCCGTTGTGCTGTGGTTCCTGCGGCCCGCCAACGGGGCCAGTGCCTCAGCTGCTAGTGGACTCCGCCGCCGCGAGCTGATCGTCAAGATTGAAGACTTCCTCAAGGACCTGGAACCCTTCGTCGGGCGCCTGGTCCGGATTGTCTGGGTTATCAAAAAGCGTGACCATCTCGGCCTGCCAGCGGGTATTGACCTCGGTCAAGGCCATCCGGGCCCGGACGGCGTCGAAGTCGTCGCATTCGAGATATCCGATGAGGAGCCCGTCCGCACCCAGGAACAGCGAGTAGTTGTTCCAGCCGGCGTCATTCAACGCACGGAGCATTTCAGGCCAGACCGCCGCGTGCCGCCGTCGGTATTCGTCGATCAGCTGTGGCTGGACCGAAGAGCGGAAACACACCCTCATCTGCAACTCCCCTGAACTTTCCCTGGTTTGAATCGTTTCATTGTTACGATTCAAAGTACTCTTGAAGTCAAGTAGGTGTCAAGCAATTTCCAGACCACATCCGGAACTACGGGAAAAGTGCCGCACACGGCATATCAGCACGGAGAAACATGAATCGCTCAGCCAGCATCAAGGACGTCGCCAACCATGCCAGTGTTGCCGTGGGAACGGTCTCCAACGTCCTGAACTACCCGGACAGGGTTTCCCAGCGGACCAAGGAGCGCGTGCAGCGGGCCATCGATGAGCTCGGCTTCGTCCGCAATGACGCCGCCCGCCAGCTACGCGCCGGCCACAGCAGGACCATCGGGCTGATTGTGCTCGACGTCGGCAACCCCTTCTTCACGTCGGTGGTCCGGGCCGCGGAGGATGCCGCAGCCCTCCAGGGCAGTGCCGTGCTGCTGGGCGACAGCGGCCACGATGCCAGCCGGGAATCCAACTACATCGACCTGTTCCAGGAGCAGCGCGTGCAGGGCCTCCTCATCTCGCCCGTGGGTGACGTGACGGCGCGTATCGACCAGCTCCGCGAGCGCGGTGTCCCCACCGTTCTGGTGGACCGGCTCGCCGATGAGACCAAGTACAGCTCCGTCTCAGTGGACGACGACGCCGGCGGTTACCTCGCTGCCCGGCACCTGCTGGACACCGGCCGCCGTCGGCTCGCCTTTGTGGGCGGCCCCACCTCCATCCGCCAGGTGGCGGACCGACTCCAGGGCGCAGAACGCGCCGTGAAGGAGGAAGCCGATGCCACGCTGGAGGTCCTCGATTCCGACGGCCAGACCGTGCTGGCAGGCCGGAGCGTGGGCAACACGCTGGTGGAGCGGGGGCCCGGCGAGCTGCCGGACGGCATCTTCTGCGCCAACGATCTGCTTGCACTGGGTGTGATGCAGTCACTGACCATGACGCACACGTTGCGGATCCCGGAGGACATTGCGCTGATTGGGTACGACGACATCGACTTCGCCGTGTCCGCCGTCGTCCCGCTCTCCTCCATCCGGCAGCCCACCCAAGCACTGGGGCGCACAGCCATCGAGCTATTGGCCGAGGAACTCGAGTCCGACACTCCAAAGCACCGGGCCGTCATCTTCACCCCCGAACTGGTGGTGCGCCAGAGCACCGCCCCGGCCAAGGGATCCTCCGCCGGCTAGGGATTTTCCGGTTCGAGCAGTTGTGTATTCGAGCAGTTCTGGAGAAGTCTCCTCGGCGCCCGGACACTAGCGTGGACTCCAAGAGACCACCAAGGAAGGAACCGCAATGACGGACACGAACAAGACCGACACGAGCACCAAGTCGTACGACGGCTTCGATGCGGACGAACGGGCCGCAATGAAGGAACGGGCCCAGGAGCTCAAGGCTGCATCGCGAAAAGGGGCCCGCGCCGCCAAGCCGGATGGCGAAAGCGATGTGCTCGGGAAGATCGCCGAGATGTCGGACCCGGACCGCGCCATCGCCGAACGGCTGCATGCCATCATCACGGACAACGCCCCGGAACTCGCGCCGAAGACCTGGTACGGAATGCCTGCCTACGCCAAGGACGGCAAGGTGGTCTGTTTCTTCCAGCCCGCGGACAAATTCAAGGCACGGTACGCGACGCTCGGATTCAGCGACCCCGCAAACCTCGACGACGGCAACATGTGGCCCACCTCCTATGCCCTGACCAAGCTCACTGCCGCAGACGAAGCAAGAATCGTCGAGCTCGTGAAGAAGGCGGTCAGCTAGCGGCTCAGCCTGCTCCGGACGGGGGCGCCCGAGCTGCCGCAATTTCCTCTTGCCAGTTCGTGCCAACGGTGGGACTCTGCTGGAAGAGCGAGAGGTCCGTGAGTCCCATGGAACAAAGCACGGAGATCGACGGCGTTGCGGTCGATGAATTACAGACATCCTTTCGGGGCGACCTCGTCCGTCCGGTTGACGCTGGTTACGATGAGCATCGCAGGGTGTGGAACGGGTCGATTGACCGCCGGCCCGCACTGATAGCCCGCTGTACCGGCGTCGCAGACGTGCGAGCTGCCATCCGGTTCGCCCGCTCGCAGAACCTGCGGGTTGCCGTGCGGGGAGGCGGTCACAGCTTCCCCGGGCTGTCAGTGTGCGATGACGGAATGCTCATCGATCTCGGGCCTATGAAGGGCATCCGGGTGGACCCCGAGGCGAGAACGGCACGTGTCCAGGCCGGCGTACTGCTCGGCGAGCTCGACCGGGAGACGCAGGAGTTCGGTCTCGCTGTCCCGTCTGGAGTCGTGACCCACACCGGGGTGGCGGGCCTGACCCTCGGCGGTGGCATCGGCTGGGTCATGCGGAAATACGGGCTCACGGTCGATCAGCTGCTGTCTGTGGACGTGGTCACCGCCGACGGCGAGCTGGTCAAGGCAAGCGAGAACGAAAACGCCGACCTCTTCTGGGGCGTGAGGGGTGGCGGCGGGAACTTCGGCATCGTCACCGACTTCGAGTTCCGGCTTGTCTCTGTGGGTCCATACGTTATGGCCGGGCCCGTGTTCTGGCCAATGGAAGATGCCCCCGAAGTGCTCCGCTTTTATCGGGACTGGATCGGGGACTGCCCCGACGAGCTTATGACCATCGCCGTGCAGCGAAGGGCACCGGCGCTGCCGATCGTGCCGCCCGAGCTGGTGGGCAAGCTCGTCATTGCGGTCACCGCCTGCTACGCGGGACCGGTCGAGGACGGCGAACGGGCCCTTCGCCCGCTCAAGGAGTTCGGTTCGCCCGTGCTCGATCTTTGCCGGCCCAAGCCCTTCCTGGAGCATCAGAGGACCTTTGATCCGTCCTTCCCGCACGGCTGGCATTACTACGTCAGGTCCTGTGACGTCGCGGCCCTCAGCGACGACGTCATCGACATCGTGGTGGAGCACGGCAGGCGCATCACCTCGCCGGTCACCAGCATCGCCCTGTGGCAGATGGGCGGTGCGGTGGGCAGGATCGACGACGGTGCTACCGCCTTCAACGGCCGCCAGGCCGGGTTCACGTTCAACATCAACGGCAACAGCAAGACCGCCGACGGCTTCGACGCCGAGCGCCAGTGGGCCCGCGACTACTGGTCTGCCCTGGCGCCCCACCACACCAGCGTCTACGTGAACTTCCTGATGGAAGAGGGCGAGGAACGTGTCAGGCACGCGTACGGCGCCGCCAAGTACGACCGGCTCAAGGCACTCAAGCGCACCTACGATCCCACGAACTTCTTCAGGCTCAACCAGAACATCAGGCCCGACTGATGACAGCGCTAGTGGATCGGAGAACGTCATGCTAAAAA
>NZ_JAKFFD010000160.1:0-5200 GCF_036675385.1 Pseudarthrobacter sp.
GTCTGCACCGCCACGCTCTCCTCCCAGCTGCGCAAGCGCGGCCTGAACAACGTCAGCATCGACGGGCTCAGCTCCACCCGCCCGGAGAAGCGGATCGTGGGCCTGGCCCGGACCCTGCGGTATGTGCCCAACCGCGAGGACCTGTTCAAAACCCATGGCGGCGGTTTCAACGCCCAGAAGCAGGCCATCGACTCCGTCAACGAGGGCGAGATCCTGGTGATGGAAGCCCGCGGGGAAAAGGGCACGGGCACCATCGGTGACATCCTGGCCCTGCGCGCCCAGGTCCGCGGAGCCGCGGCGATCATCACCGACGGCGGCGTTCGCGACTTCACCGCCGTCGCGGCCATGGACATGCCTACCTACTACGCCAACCCGCACCCCGCCGTCCTGGGGCGCCGGCACATCCCCTGGGACACCGACATCACCATCGCCTGCGGCGGCACCACCGTCCAGCCCGGCGACATCATCGTGGCCGACGCCGACGGCATCCTGGTCATCCCGCCGGCCCTCGCCGAAGAGCTCGCGGACGACTCCATCATCCAGGAGCGCGAGGAAACGTTTATCGCCGAAATGGTGGCAGAGGGCCACAGCGTGGACGGCCTCTACCCGCTGAACGCAACCTGGCGGACCAGGTACGTGGAATGGGAAGCCATGGGAAGCAGGCAAAGCCAATGACTGAGACGTTGATGGCGACAGGCAG
This sequence comes from Pseudarthrobacter sp., assembly GCF_036675385.1. Lineage (NCBI taxonomy): Bacteria > Bacillati > Actinomycetota > Actinomycetes > Micrococcales > Micrococcaceae > Pseudarthrobacter > Pseudarthrobacter sp. Next base: position 701 of record NZ_JAKFFD010000160.1, read on the forward strand.
CAAATCCGAACAGGCCTATGCCGCGGTCAAGGCACGGATCGTGGACGGGACCTACTCCCCCGGTTACCGGCTGGTCCTGGCCGCGATCGCCAAGGATCTGGGCGTCAGCGTGGTCCCGGTCCGGGAAGCGATCCGGCGCCTCGAGGCCGAAGGACTGGTGACGTTCGAGCGGAACGTCGGCGCCACGGTCTCCGGGATCGACCCCACCGAGTACCTCTACACGATGCAGACCCTGAGTATTGTCGAGGGCGCCGCCACCGCGTTGTCTGCGCCGCTGATCGATTCCGTGGCGATCGCCCGCGCCCGGGCCGTGAACGAGGACATGCGCGAATGCCTCCAGCACTTCGACCCCGTCCGCTTCACGCACCTGAACCAGGACTTCCACAGCATCCTCTTTGAACACTGCCCCAACCCGCACATCCTGGACCTGGTCCATCGGGGCTGGAACCGGCTCGCCTCGCTGCGGTCTTCGACGTTCCGGTTCGTTCCCGGCCGTGCCCACGAATCGGTGGACGAGCACGAAGCGCTGCTGCAGCTCATCGAATCCGGCGCCGGCGCGGAAGAAATCGAGCAGTCCGCCCGCCGGCACCGCGCCGCCACCCTGGACGCGTACCTCGCCCAAAGCAACGCGGGGTCACTAAACGCCCGATAAACGGCCCCGCATGGGCAAGAAGTGACCCCGCGTTGCATTAGAAGCAAAGGAAGACAACAATGACGTTCACCGCCGCAGAAGCCGGCACGCATTACGTGCCGCAGGACCTCCCCACCCACATCCAGCACTACATCAACGGAGAGTTCGTTGACTCCGTGAACGGAGCGACTTTCGACGTCCTGGATCCTGTCTCCAACAGGAATTACGCCACCGCTGCGGCGGGCCAGAAGGAGGACATTGACCTCGCCGTCGCCGCCGCCCGCGAAGCCTTCGCCAACGGCCCGTGGCCACGGATGAAGCCGCGGGAACGTGCCCGCGTCCTGAACAGGATTGCCGACGCCGTCGAAGCCCAGGAAGCCCGGCTTGCCGAGCTGGAAACCTTTGACACCGGCCTGCCCATCACGCAGGCCAAGGGTCAGGCGCTGCGCGCGGCGGAGAACTTCAGGTTCTTCGCGGACCTGATCGTGGCCCAGTTCGACGACGCCATGAAAGTCCCCGGCGCGCAGATCAACTACGTGAACCGCAAGCCGATCGGCGTCGCAGGCCTCATCACCCCGTGGAATACGCCGTTCATGCTCGAGTCCTGGAAGCTCGCCCCGGCCCTGGCCACGGGCAATACCGTGGTCCTCAAACCTGCCGAGTTCACGCCGCTGTCCGCCTCGCTGTGGGCGCAGATCTTCAAGGACGCCGGACTCCCGGACGGTGTGTTCAACCTGGTCAACGGCCTCGGCGAGGAAGCCGGCGATGCCCTGGTCAAGCACCCGGACGTCCCGCTGATCTCGTTCACCGGTGAGACCACCACGGGCCAGACGATCTTCCGCAACGCCGCCGCCAACCTCAAGGGGCTGTCGATGGAACTCGGCGGCAAATCCCCCTGTGTGGTGTTTGCCGACGCCGACCTGGACGCCGCGATCGATTCCGCCCTGTTCGGGGTGTTCTCCCTCAACGGCGAACGCTGTACCGCCGGCTCCCGCATCCTCGTCGAACGCGGCATCTATGACGAGTTCTGCGAGAAGTACGCCGCCCGGGCCAAGAAGATCGTGGTCGGGGACCCGCACGACCCCAAGACCGAAGTCGGGGCTCTGGTCCACCCTGAGCACTACGCGAAGGTGGCCTCCTACGTGGAGATCGGCAAGACCGAAGGCCGACTCCTCGCCGGCGGCGGCCGCCCCGGCCACCTCCCCGAAGGCAACTACATCGCACCCACCGTGTTCGCCGACGTCGCGCCTGACGCGCGGATCTTCCAGGAGGAAATCTTCGGCCCGGTCGTCGCCATCACGCCGTTCGAGAACGACGACGAGGCGCTGGCTTTGGCGAACAACACCAAGTACGGGCTCGCGGCCTACATCTGGACCCAGAACCTGACCCGCGCCCACAACTTCTCGCAGAACGTCGAAGCCGGCATGGTCTGGCTGAACAGCCACAACGTCCGCGACCTCCGCACCCCGTTCGGCGGCGTCAAAGCCTCGGGCCTGGGCCACGAAGGCGGCTACCGCTCCATCGACTTCTACACCGACCAGCAGGCCGTGCACATCAGCCTCGGCACCGTTCACACCCCCAAATTCGGCGCCTGAGCCACCCACGCTTTCAAAGAAGAGAGACTCCCATGACTGACTTCATCCCCACCCCCACCGTCCCGGCTCCGGACATCGTCCGCTGCGCCTACATGGAGATTGTGGTCACCGACCTCGCCAGGTCCCGCGCGTTCTACGTGGACGTCCTGGGCCTGCACGTGACCGAGGAAGACGAGAACAACATCTACCTGCGGTCCCTGGAGGAGTTCATCCACCACAACCTGGTGCTCCGCAAGGGACCCATCGCCGCCGTCGCCGCGTTCGCCTACCGGGTGAAGTCCCCCGCCGAAGTGGACGCCGCAGAGGCCTATTACAAGGAACTCGGCTGCCGCACCGAACGCCGCAAGGAAGGCTTCACCAAGGGCATCGGCGATTCCGTCCGGGTGGAGGACCCGCTGGGCTTCCCCTACGAGTTCTTCTACGATGTGGAACACGTCGAGCGCCTCACCCAGCGCTATGACCTCTATTCCGCCGGCGAGCTGGTCCGCCTGGACCACTTTAACCAGGTCACCCCGGACGTGCCCCGCGGCCGCAAGTACCTTGAGGACCTCGGCTTCCGCGTCTCCGAGGACATCCAGGACTCCGACGGCGTCACGTACGCGGTCTGGATGCACCGCAAGCAGACCGTCCACGACACCGCCCTGACCGGCGGTAACGGCCCGCGCATGCACCACATCGCATTCGCCACACACGAAAAGCACAACATCATCCAGATCTGCGACAAGATGGGCGCCCTGCGCATCAGCGACCGGATCGAACGCGGCCCCGGCCGGCACGGCGTCTCCAACGCGTTCTACCTCTACATCCTGGACCCCGACGGCCACCGCATCGAGATCTACACCCAGGACTACTACACCGGCGACCCCGACAACCCCGTCGTCACCTGGGACGTCCACGACAACCAGCGCCGCGACTGGTGGGGCAACCCCGTGGTCCCGTCCTGGTACACCGAAGCCTCCCTGGTCCTGGACCTCGACGGCAACCCGCAGCCCGTCATCGTGCGTGAGGAAAAGAGCGAAATGGCGGTCACCGTGGGTGCCGACGGCTTCTCCTACACCCGAAAAGACGGGGCCCCCGAAGGGGACCGGACGGGCTTCAAGCTCGGGGCGCAGCTGTAGCCATGCTGGACGCGAAGACGATAGAGGCCATCGCCGACGAACTCCTGGAAGCCGGCCGGACCCGCACCCCGGTCCCCCGCCTCACGGCCCGCTACCCGGAGATGACGGTCGAGGACTCCTACGCCGTGCAACAGCTCTGGCGGCGGCGGAACGAGGACGCCGGCCGCAAGCTCGTGGGCCGGAAGATCGGCCTCACGTCCAAGGCCATGCAGGCCGCCACCGGCATCACCGAACCGGACTACGGCGCGATCTTTGACGACATGGTGCTCGAAACCGGCTGCTCCGTGCAGTGGGATAAGTACACGCACCCGCGCGTTGAGGTGGAGCTCGCCTTTGTCCTGAAGGATGCGCTCAAGGGCCCCGGCTGCACCATCTTCGACGTCCTGAACGCCACCGACTACGTGGTTCCGGCCCTCGAGATCCTGGACTCCCGGATCGAAATGGAGGGCCGGACCATCGTGGACACCATCGCGGACAACGCCGCCATGGGCGCCATGGTGATCGGCGGCAATCCCGTCAAGCCCGACGCCGTGGACCTCCGCTGGGTCTCGGCAATCCTCTACAAAAACCAGACCGTGGAGGAAACCGGGGTTGCAGCCGGCGTCCTGGACCACCCCGCCAATGGTGTGCACTGGCTCGCCAACAAAATCGCCGCCCACGGCGACGGGATGAAAGCCGGGGACATCATCCTCGCAGGTTCCTTCACCCGCCCACTCTGGGTGTACAAGGGCGACGCCGTCCACGCCGACTACGGACCATTGGGGGCCATCACATGCCGCTTCGAGTAGAACCCGGAAATCCTGACGACGCGAACACGTTCCGCGACGCCCTCCGCAGTCAAAACGGTAAAGCAGGCCGCCCCCTCGCCGGAATGTGGGTCTGCTCCGGCAGCCCGCTGATCGCCGAGCTCTGCGCCGGATCCGGCCTGGACTGGCTCCTCATCGACGCCGAACACAGCCCCAACGGCCTCGAATCCATCCTGGCCCAGCTCCAGGCCGTCAACGGCTACCCGGTCCAGGTGCTGGTCCGGCCGCCGGTCAACGACACCGTGCTCATCAAGCAGTACCTGGACCTCGGCGTGCAAAACCTGCTGATCCCCATGGTCAACTCGGCGGCCGAAGCGGAAGCCGCGGTTGCGGCCACCCGGTATCCACCC
>NZ_JAKFFD010000128.1:0-5189 GCF_036675385.1 Pseudarthrobacter sp.
CAAGTACGACCGGCTCAAGGCACTCAAGCGCACCTACGATCCCACGAACTTCTTCAGGCTCAACCAGAACATCAGGCCCGACTGATGACAGCGCTAGTGGATCGGAGAACGTCATGCTAAAAACCCTGCTCTGCAAGATGAATCTGCGCCACGATTGGCACATCAAAACCACGGACGACGGCGGCCGCTACCGGCGCTGCGCACGCTGCGGTAAGTACCAGGAAGGCAGCAGCGGCGGCAGGAATGGCAACTGGGCTGCGCCGCTGGGCATGTAATCGCAGCCTGCAACACGCACTGGACTATCACCATGGTTATGCCGCACACTGGACTCGGGAAAGCGCTTGCCCAATCTTAGTGTCCTCCGGGGCAGGAACGGAGCCCCATGGCAACATCACCTTCCGCCGCGTCACAGTCCGGCCATCACGGACACGCCGGACACTCGGCACCAGCGGCGAGGGTGGCGCTGGTAGGCGTCCACGGCTTCGGCACCCACCACCTGCGCAACCTCGAACGCCTTCAGGCCGCCGGCGTCGTCGAACTCGTAGCGGTAGCCGATCCCCAGCCGCCGGCCCCTGGGTCCGTGCCCTATACAGCCGCCGTTTTCCCGGGACTCACCGAACTGCTGGCTGCCACTCCGGACCTGGACGTGATCATCGTGGCCACCCCCATCCAGACCCACGCCCCGCTGGGCCTCGCCGCCCTGGCCACAACAGCGGACCTCTATCTGGAGAAGCCCCCGGTCGCTTCCCTGGCCGACTTCAACACCCTGTATGAGGCCGCCAAGGCATCCGGCCGGAGCGTGCAGATCGGCTTCCAGAGCCTGGGCTCGCACGCATTGGCGGCCATCGAGGAACTCGTGGCCAGCGGAGCCATCGGCACGCTGCAGGGCATCTCGGCCACCGGCCGCTGGGTCCGCGACAGGGCCTACTACAAGCGCTCCCGCTGGGCCGGGAAGCGGAGCATTGACGGCGTCGACGTGGTTGACGGCGTAGCCACCAATCCGCTGGCCCATGCCGTGGCAACCGCCCTCCGGATCGCCGGCGCCCGCACCATTGAAGATGTCGCCTCGGTGGAAACCGATCTCTACCGGGCCAATGACATCGAATCCGACGACACCTCCGTCATCCGGATCCGCACCGCCAAGGGACTTCCCGTCACCTGCGCACTCACCATCTGCGCCACCGAATCCGCGGAACCTCACGTCACACTGCAGGGCTCGCGGGGCAAGGCCGTGTTCCACTACACCGAAGACCGCCTCACCGTGACCACCCCTGCCGGGCAGACGGAGCAGGTCTTCGGCCGGGACGACCTCACGGAGAACCTGCTGGCCCACCGCCGCGAAGGCAGGGAACTCATCAGCCCGCTCCTGGACAGCGGAGCCTTCATGCTGGTGCTCGAAGCCATCCGGACCGCACCGCTGCCGGCCCTGATCGACGGCGCCTACATCCATTGGGCAGGTGACGGCGATGCTGCGCACGCCGTCGTCGTTGGAATCGAGGAAGCCCTGGAGCGCGCAACGCACGAGCACGCGACCTTCAGCGAACTTGGACTGCCATGGGCCCTGCCAGCACGCGGAACTGCTTCCTGATGGGCGTCTCCCGCAACCAGGAAGCAACCCCCACACTGACCCGACAAGGCCAGCTGCAGGCAGCCGGCCTGCTGACCGACGGCTTGGCGCACTGCCTCACTGCGTCGCTGCGCCCCGTGTTTGGCTGGACACTGGCCCGGCCGGCGGACGCCGACCCCGCCGCGGCCCGGCAGACAGGCTACGAAATCGCCGTCGAGGATTCGTCCGGAGCGGAGGTCTGGCACTCCGGACCCATCCCCTCATCCCGCCAATCCGGGATCCCCTACGGCGGTCCGGAACTGGCCGAGGACGCGGACTACAGCTGGCGCGTCCGGGTGAGCGACGCCGCCGGAAACCCCGGCACCTGGTCCGAAGCGGAGATCTTTAGCACCGGACTTTCGGACAGCGGATGGGATGCCGACTGGATCCACCGGGCCCCTGGCGGGCGGGCTCCGCTGGACGTCCTCGAAGGCGCCCTTCGCGTCGCCGGCTCCCCTTTCCTGCCCATTCCCTGCCCTCCCATCCGCCGTTTCTTGCTGGAATCACGTCTCCGGCCGGTGATGGGGTGGGCCGGCCTGCTCCTCCGCAGCAGCGGACCGGGCACTGGATTGCTGTTGGAACTGAACACGGCAGGCAATGTGGTGCTCCGCCGCGCCCCGGAATGGGACATCCCCGCCCCTGCCACTCCGGACACCGAGGTGCTGGCCAGCGCCCAGCTGCAACGCAACGCCGTTGCCAGCCAGGAACGGCTGCCCGGCAAGGACCTGGTCCCCGGCACCTGGCAGGATCTGACAGTTTCCGACGACGGGGCCACCGTCACCGTTAGCCTCGACGGCGTTGAACTGCTCACCGTCAACGAGCCGCTCCCCGCGGAGTTCGAGGGTCGGTTCGCGCTGCATCAGGGTCCCCGCAGCCAGGCCGAGTACGCCTCGATTCGGATCACCGACCGCGTGCCCGCTGACACGACTCAAGCCGTCGGCAAGGTGCTGCTCGACCACCGGTTCAGCGCCGGCCCGGAAGAGGCCCGCGCGTTCCTGGGCCACTGGGCACAAACCACGGCGCACCGGCAGCCCGACGAGTGGACACTTTTCCGCAGCACCGTCTTGCTCACGGGAACTGTGGCCCGGGCACGCCTCTTTGTGGCTGCGAGCCATCATGCGCAGGTGGCGTTGGACGGCACCGCTTGCCTGAGCACCACGTCCTTCGGCTACCCCGGCGAGGGATATTACGACGCCGCCGACGTCACCGCGCTGCTCGCGGCGCACTCCCCCGGAGTGCCGAAACAGTCGGGCCATCGGGGCCAGCCCACTCCGCAGCAGCCCGCGGAGGTCAAGCTGACCGCCCTACTGCACTGGTACGGCCCCGGCCAGGGCAGGGCTGCCGGCGTTCCCGGGCTGTTGGTCCGCTTGAGCGTGGACTACACGGACGGCCGCCGCGAGGTCTTCGGTTCCGGCCCGGACTGGACCGCCACCGAGGCCCCGTACCGGCAAGCGGGCTACCGGAACGATGAGGGCGATCCCGTGGAGCACCTCGACGGGCAGGCTGCGGCCGCCCTGGATGCAGGCCAGGACATGCCGCCGGCACTGAGCTACGGCCCCCACCCCGCCCCGGAGTTCCCTGCCCTTCACCCGCGGCGCACGTCCCTGTCCGAGGAGTTTGTTGCCCCGGAAGCCTTCCTGACCGCCGCGGACGGAACCCTCGTGGCGGACTTCGGCCGGGTCATCCCGGCACGCCCGGAGGTGGACTTCCGCACCGGAGTGGCCGGGCGGACCCTGATGATCCGGGCCGGCTACTCCCTGGACGCGGCCGGCCGGGTGGACCGGAGCAAAACGGCCAGCCAGAACACCGACATGTCCTTCCCTTACACCCAGGCCGAGGGTCCGCAGCAGTTCCGCGCCACCGTGCACCTGGGCTTCCGCTACCTGGAACTCCCCGGAGTGGAGGCATCGGACCTGACCCGGGTGGGCGCCGTCGTCATTCACGGGCAGCACCCGCAGGAGGGGAGCTTCAGCAGCTCCGACGCCACGCTGGACGCGGTGTTCCGGCTGCTGCGCGATTCAGCACTGCACGGGGTCCAGGAGCAGTTCGTGGACACACCCACCCGGGAGAAAGGCCAGTTCCTGGCCGACGCCGTCAACATTTCCTACGCCACCATGGCCCTGTTCGGCGAGCACGCCTACACGGCGCAGGCACTACGGGAATTCGGCTGGTCGGCCGGCCGCTACTGGACCGCCGGTGAGGACCGGGGCCGCTACAACGCGGTCTACCCCAACGGCGACGGGAAGCGGGACATCCCCGACTTTTCACTCATGATGCCGGAGTGGGCCGAGGAGTGCCATCTGCGCACCGGCGACCTCGCCCTGGTGGAAGAATTGCTCCCGCACCTGCGCGCCACCGCCGACTATGCGCTGCGGTACCTTGCCACGGAAGGCCCGACGGCGGGACTGGTCACCGAGCTGGGTGGCGGCGCCGGCCCCTACCTTCATGGCATTGTGGACTGGCCCGCGCCCGGCCGCTTCGGCTACGACATGGACTGCGCCGCCAAGACCACCGTCAACGCGCAGGCGTACTCGGCCCTGATGTCCACGGCCCGGTTGTGCAGCCTGGCCGGCCAGGAGGACGCGGCCGTCCGGTACGCCGGCCATGCCGGGGCTCTCGCGGAAACCATCCGCACGCGCCTGCGCGTGGGCGGCGTGATGGTGGACGGCCTGCACGCCGACGGCACACCCAGCTCCCACGCGTCCCAGCACGCCACTTCCTTCCCGCTGTCCCTGGGGATCACCGATCCTGCGTCTTCAGCGGCAGATGCGCAGCGGATCGCAGGCCAGGGCATGCGACAGGGGCCCATGACCGTGCATCGGCTGGTGCGGGCACTGCTGTCGGAGGGGCTGACGGACGCCGTCCTTGATCTGCTGACAAACCCAAACCAGCCCGGCTGGGCGCGGCTCCTGGAGGCCGGCGCCAGCTTCACCTGGGAAGCCTGGGAACTTGTGGACGGCACGGATTACAGCCAGTCGCACGCCTGGTCCGCCTCCGTGGTGAAGGAAATCCTGGAGTTCCTGCTCGGCGTCCGCGTGAGTGTTCCGGGCGGCAGCGAAGTGGTTATCGAACCACCGGTCTGCCGGCTGGAGCATGCCAAAGGAAGCGTCCCGCTGCCCAACGGCTCCGTCGACGTCGCCTGGCGGCGGACCGCAGTTGGAATGCAGCTGCAGTGCACGGTTCCCGCGGGCGTCACCGCCACCGTCAGGCTCCCCGCCGGCGGCTCTTACGGAATCCAGGGGCCGACGGCGGAGCCCGCCGTCGTGGGTTCGCGTGACTTCAGGATCCACGCAGGAACCTGGACCTTCACCCCCTCCGACCAAGACTGACGGAAACGACGAACGACGCCGGGTGCGGTTCGCATCCGGCGTCGTCCTTGTCTGGGTGACCCGAGTCTGGGGGTGTCCCGCCCGTTTAACTGAGGGAGCTCTTGATTTCCTCGATCGACTTCCTCGCCGCGTCCTGCGGGGAAATCCTGCTGAAGTGGACTTCGGTGGCGTACCGGGTCAGGACTTCGGAAACCGCACTTGATCCGGCGGGAGGCACGGCCGGGGCCTCGCCCACTTCATCGGCAATGTCATCG
>NZ_JAKFFD010000060.1:0-5135 GCF_036675385.1 Pseudarthrobacter sp.
CCGAACGGTGCGTGGATTCGTCCTTGAGGTAAAGCTGGACGCCCCAGTGCTGCGGGAGCGGTACCGAGTAGAGATGGGTATCGGCGGACCGGTTGTTTTCCGCATTGACTTTTCTGATGGCCTGGTCAGCCCAGGCCCGGTCAGCGCTCGCGTTCTTCACCGGACCAGCCTACCGTCGGCCCTACCCGCCAGCCGTTCTGCCGCAGCTAGAGTTGGATCAGCGGCTGCACACCTCACAAGCACAATTGCAAGGAGAACGATGGGTCCACTGATGGCTGTCCCGGCTTTGGCGGCGCGTTTCGACGCCGGCCAGCGAACCGTGTTGCTGGACGTCCGCTGGGCGCTGGGGGACCCGCACGGCCGGGAACACTACCTTGAGGGGCACCTCCCCGGGGCAGTTTTTGTGGACCTCGCCACCGAATTGGCGACGCCGGCCACCCCGGCCCGCGGCAGGCACCCGCTGCCCACGGACGCGGAATTCCAGGAAACTGCCAGGCGCTGGGGGATCAACAACGGCGACGTTGTGGTGGCCTATGACAACAGCGGCAACATGGCCGCCGCCCGGCTCTGGTGGATGCTCCGCAACGCAGGGTTCCAGGACGTGTACCTGCTCGACGGCGGACTGGCCGCCTGGCGGGACGCCGGACTGCCGCTAGACACCGGACCCGTGGACGCCGCCGTCGGGCGTGTCTCCTTTGATATGGCCCCTGTCGGAGGCAGGATGCCCAGTATCGACGCGGCCGGAGCGGCAGACTGGCCGGCAACCGGCGTCCTCCTGGATGCCCGGGCCGGCGAAAGGTACCGGGGCGAATTTGAACCCGTTGATCCCCGCGCCGGCCACATTCCGGGCGCCCGCAGCGCACCCACAACGGAGAACGTGGACGGGGCCGGGCACTTCCTGCCAGCTGGCGAGCTGCGGCGCCGGTTCGAGGACCTCGGCGTCCGTGACGAGGTCCCGGTGGCCGTGTACTGCGGCTCGGGCGTGACTGCCGCCCATGAGGTGGCCGCCCTTGAAATCGCCGGATTCCGGGCCGCCCTCTATCCGGGATCCTTCTCGGAATGGTCCAACAATCCGGCCCTGCCGGTGGCGACGGGCAGTGGCCCGAGTGGCCATGCGGCGGCCCGCGGGGGTAGCGTCGAAGGATGACCCCAGGACGCCCCGTACCGCCGCCCCTTGCCCGCCCCGTATTGCCGAACGACGATGCTGTTGCTGCTCATCCTGCTACGGACCTGGACACCGTTCCCGGCACCGGCGTGCTGGCAGCCGCCTATGGCGCGGCTTCCGCCGACAGCGGCCTGGCACCCCTGACGCTGGCCCGGCGTGCCCCCAAAGCAGATGACGTCGAAATTGCCATCGAATTCTGCGGCCTGTGCCACTCGGACGTGCACGCCACGCGTGGTGAATGGGGCAGCCAGAAATATCCGCTGGTCCCTGGCCACGAGATTGTCGGAACCGTTAGCCGCGTCGGCTCGGCCGTGACCGACTTCATCCCGGGGGACCGCGTTGGCGTCGGATGCATGGTTGATTCCTGCCGTGAATGCGAGAGCTGCCTGGACGGGCTGGAACAGTACTGCGAAATCGGGCTGATCGGGACCTACGGCGCCAAGGATCCGCGCAACGGCGATGCCATCACCCAGGGCGGTTACTCGTCCGCCGTGGTGGTGGACCGGCGCTACGTGGTCCGAGTGCCCGGCAACCTGGACCCCGCCGCCGTCGCCCCCTTGCTCTGCGCAGGCGTCACCACGTTCTCTCCCTTGCGGCACTTCGACGTGGAGGAAGGCGACGTGGTGGGCGTGGTGGGGCTCGGCGGGCTCGGACACATGGCCGTGAAGCTGGCCAAGGCCATGGGGGCGAGGGTGGTGGTGTTCACCACCTCCGAAGGCAAGGTTCCGGCCGCGCTGGAACTCGGGGCCGACGAAGTGGTCCTGTCCCGGGACAAGGATGCCATGGCCGCCGCGGACCGCACCATCGACCTCATTATCGACACCGTGGCTGCTCCGCACGACCTAAATCCGTTTTTCCGCACCCTGCGCGTGGACGGTGCGCTGTTCCAGCTGGGCCTGCCCTCCGACGCCATGCCGCCGGTGAATCCGGGGGCCCTTATCCGGCGGCGGATCGCGTACGCTGGCTCGCTGATCGGCGGCATCGCCGAAACTCAGGAGATGCTCGACTTCTGCGCCGAGCACGGAGTAGTGGCGGATATCGAACTGGTGCGCGCAGACCAGCTGAATGAGGCCTACGACCGCATGGTGGCAGGCGACGTGAAATACCGGTTTGTGCTGGACACCAGCACCCTGCAGGCTCCGGCCGAGAAGGCAGACGCATGAGCACCCTGTTCACCAAAATCATCAATGGCGAGATCCCCGGACGCTTCGTCTGGCGGGAGGCTGACGTTGCGGCCTTCCTGACCACGGGTCCCCTGGCCGACGGGCACACCCTGGTGGTCCCCACCGAGGAGGTGGACCGCTGGACGGATGCGTCCCCGGAGACCCTCGCGAAGGTGATGGAGGTGGCCCGGCGGATCGGTGCGGTGCAGCTGGACGTCTTTCCCGCCGAGCGGGCGGGGCTGATTGTGGCCGGGTACGAGATCAACCACCTGCACGTCCACGTGTGGCCGTCCAGGACCATGGCTGATTTCGATTTCGCCTCGGCCGACCAGAACCCGGATCCCGCCGTGCTGGACGCGAACGCCGAAAAGCTGCGCGCCGGGCTTCGGGCCGCCGGCTATGCGCAGTTCGTTCCCGCCAGCTGAGGCTGACGCTCGCGCCGGTTTGGCCCGGCGGACTTTGCCCGCCCCAGCCGTGGGCCGGCAGGGTCTTTTCCTGCCGGCCTAGGCCGGCGCGAGCGCCTTGTTAAGGACAGCCCGGATCCGCTTTTCGGAGACGGAATAGGCCGTTCCGAGTTCGACGGCGAAGAGGCTCACCCGCAGCTCTTCGATCATCCAGCGGACCTGCGTCAGTTCGGCACCCACCCGACGCCCTGGCAGCAGCGCCGACACGGCGTCGTCGTAATCGTCTTCCAGCCGCTGGACCGCGGCCATGCTCAGGCCATCCCGCTGGACGTTGCCGGGGAGCTTTTCGAGGCGTTTCTCGATGGCGGCAAGGTAGCGGGGGAGCTGGCTCAGCTGCTTGTAGCCGGTGCGGGCCACGAATCCCGGGAACACCAGCTGCTCGAGCTGGCTCCTGACGTCGTTCAGGGCGCTGATGAGTGCGAGGCTGGTGGTGCCCTTCAGCTGTTTCTCAATCCGCCGGGTGCTGGCCAGGACGCGCTCCACCACGGCCGTCACGCTAAAGACGGTATCGATGAGTTCTGCCCGGACCTGCTCGTAGAGGGCGTCGAAGGACGCCCGGTCCCACGGGAGTTCCGCCGGGGTCAGTTTGTCCACGGCAGCGAGGGCGCAATCGGCAATGAGGGCTGACACGGAACCGTGCGGATTCTGGCTGAACGTCAGCTTTTCGGTGTTGTTGAGGTGCTCCAGGACGTAGCGGTCCGGTGAGGGTACTCGGATGGCGAGGAGCCGGATCACACCGCCGCGCATGGCCTCGAGCTGCTCCGACGAGGTCTGGAAGACTCGCAGTGCCACTGATGTTCCTTCATCCACCAACGCCGGATAGCCGGTGACCATGTGGCCGTTGACGGTGTTGCTGACCTGCCGCTGCACCGTGCCGAAGGCCCACTCCGTCAGGCCGGACTGTTCCGTGAAGCCTGTGCCGCTGCCGGCTGCATTTCCGCCAGCCGACGAAGCGGGTACGTTCCCGCCGGACCTTCCGGGTGTCTTCGAATTTCCCCGAGACTGCGGCGCGGTGGTTCCCGGCGTCGCCCCCAGGGATTCAGCAATGGCGCGGCGTGTTGCCGGGGCCAGCCGCTCCTGCAGGGCCGCGAGGTCCTTGCCCTCGTCCAGCACCTTGCCCTGGGTATCGACAACCTTGAAGCTCACCCGCAGGTGGGACGGCACCGCGTCCCAGTTCCAGGAACCGGATGGAATGACGTGGCCGCGGATCCGGCGCAGGGCCAGTTCCAGTGAAGCTTCCAGCTCATCGTGGGCCGGATCAAAGTCCGATTCCAGGGCGGCAACGGCTTGCCGGGCCACATCGGGAGCAGGGACGAAGTTCTTGCGGACCTGCTTGGGCAGGGACTTGATCAGGGCAGCCACGAGCTCGGCACGCTGGCCGGGGATCAGCCAGCGGAAGGCGGCATCATCGAGCTGGTTCAGGAAGAGCACCGGGACTTCGGCCGTGACGCCGTCGGACGGGTTGGGCGGTGACCCGGGCGCCACAGGGTGGAACTCGTAGCTGAGTGGCAGCTCGAAGCCCTTGTGCAACAGCGTCTTCGGATAAGCGGCCTCGTCCAGGTCATCGGCGTCGTTGTTGAGCAGCAATGACTTGTCGTAGTCGAGGAGGTCCGGATTCTGCTGCCGGGCCTCCTTCCACCATTTGTCGAAGTGCCGTTCGGATACAACGTCGGGGCCGATCCTGGCGTCGTAGAACTCAAACAGCGTTTCGTCGTCCACCAGCAGGTCGCGGCGGCGCATCCTGGCTTCGAGCTCCTCGACCTCCAGAAGCAGGGCGCGGTTGCGGTGGAAGAACTTGTGGTGCGTTTTCCAATCGCCTTCCACCAGGGCGTGCCGGATGAACAGCTCGCGGGCCAGCACAGGATCCACTCGGCTGTAGTTGACCCGGCGCTGCGGGATGATGGGCACGCCGTACAGGGTGACCTTCTCGTAGGCCATGACCGCGCCCATTTTGGTGGACCAGTGCGGCTCGCTGTAGCTGCGCTTAACGAGGTCCGGTGCCACCTGCTCCGCCCAGACGGGATCGAACTTGGCTGCGACCCTGGCCCAGAGGCGGCTCGTCTCCACGAGTTCGGCAGCCATCACAAACGTGGGGGACTTCTTGAAGAGCGACGAACCGGGGAAGATGGCGAACCGGCTGCCGCGGGCACCTGCGTATTCGCGCTTGCGCTCGTCCAGGATGCCGATGTGGCTGAGGAGGCCCGACAGCAGGCTCATGTGGATGCCCTCGTGGTTGCCCACAGGATCGGCAAGGCGCTTGTTGTCCAGGCTGATCCCGAGCGGGCGGGCCATCTGGCGGAGCTGGGCGAAGAGATCCTGCCATTCCCTGACGCGAAGGTAGTT
>NZ_JAKFFD010000044.1:0-22160 GCF_036675385.1 Pseudarthrobacter sp.
CAGTTCGCGGTTGGTGCGGGCGGCGGCGAGTTTCACGGCGGCCAGTCCCCGGACCAGGTGCATGTTGGAGGATAGCGGCTGCCCGGTGATGGGGAAGTTTTCGACGGCGCGGAGCGTGTGGACGCCCCAGTAGGCGTTGCCTGGGACGTCGCGGTCACCCAGAAGGTCATGCTCGGACCGGGTTTCGGGGACGGCATCCACGGCACTCAGGTTGGTGGTCAGGTTGATCATGGGGGTCCTCACAGGGCTTCGTTGGCGGGCGCGGACAGGATAGGTGCAGGCAGGAAATCTGTGGGCCGCAGCAGGCCCACTTTGTGGCCGCCGCCCAGGACAGGGGCTGTGCCGATGCCGGCGAGCGGCGCAATGTCCACGCCGAGGGATTCAAGAACGTGGACGGTGGCGGGCATCCGGGCGCGGTCCCCGCCGTCGGAAATCTTGACGGCAACTGCGCGGCCATCCGGCAGGCCGACGAGCTGCACACCTTCAAAACCGTCCTTCGCCACAGAGCCGGGCAGCAGTCGCATCAGTTCCGTGACGTCCCGGCGATCGCCGGCCACCATGTCAGGGTGCTGCCGCATGGCGAGCCCGACGGCGGCTTCCGCAAGCAGCGGGGCGGTCCCGCCGTCGTCGGAGGTGCTGACGACGGTAATCGCGGTGGCGGCCGCCGCGATGGCGCCGAACGCGCGGGCCATGCCGTGGAGGGTGAGGGCGAAGAGGGGCGTCCCGCAGCCGTCCGTGCTGCGGGCGAAGGGCTCCTCGCCGGTCAGCTCGGTGACGGTGGCGGCGATCAGCTGCTGCAGCGGGTGGGACGGATCGATGTAACCCTTGACCGGCCAGCCGTTGATGACGCACGTGGCGGCCATGGCGGCGTGCTTGCCGGAGCAGTTCTGGGTCAGCTGCGTGGCGCGGAAGCCGGTGCGCAGCCAGTCCTCACGCTCGCCGGTGCCGTAGGGCAGGTCGGTGCTGTTCTCGAGGTCGCCCACAGCAAGCCCGTGCATGGCGAGGATGCGCTGGGTGCCGCCGCGGTGTTTGGCTCCGCCGGAGTGGCTGGCTGCGGTCAGGGCGAGCAGATCGGCAGGGAGGTTCAGGCCGGCGCGGACCATGGCCACGGCCTGCAGAGGCTTGAGGGAAGAGCGCGGGTAGAACGGCGCCAGCGGGTCGCCTGCCGTCGCCAGGATCGAGCCGTCGGCTGCGGTGGCGATGGCCGAGCCGTAGTGGACGCTTTCCACGAGGCCGTCGCGGGTGGCGACCACCAGGGGTGCGTGCCGGGCGAGCGTCCCGGCTTCGGTGCCGGTCAAAAATGCGTGTGCGGCCGTACCGGGGACAGCGGTTTGGGCAGCAGGAAGGGCAGGGGCAGGCATGGAGTCCTAGGTCTTTGTTAGGGGAGTTACTTGTTGAGGATGGAGTCGAGGGCGACGCCCACAGCGCGCAGGTGTTCGGCCATGGCTAGGCTTGCGGCCTCGGCGGAACCGGCTTCGATGGCCGCGAGGATCTGCTGGTGCTCGGTGTCCGACGCGTTCTGGCGGTCGGCCACCATGTTCAGGGTTTCCGACTGGAAGGCCAGGGCTCCCCGGATATCTGCCACCACGCTGGCGAACACCTTGTTGCCGCTGGCGCGGGCGATGGCGGCGTGGAAACTGGAGTCCAGGGCAACCCAGGATTCCGGGTCTGTTTCCGTCGTCATGGCGGCGACGATATGCCGCAGCGTCTCGAGTTCCTCGTCCGTCCTGCGCTGGGCGGCCAGTCCTGCTGCCGGAACCTCGATGTGCGGGCGGGCCTCGGTGAGGTCCCGCGCAGAGTAATGCCCCAGGGTCAGGTCATTGGCCACCTTGTTGGCGACCACAAACGTGCCCTTCCCGGTCTTGGTGACAGTCAGGCCCAGGGCGGTGCAGGAGCGTAGCGCCTCGCGGATGACCGAGCGGCTGACCCCGTACTGCTGCGAGAGCATCGCCTCGGAGCTGAGCTTGCCGCCCACGGCCACGGTGCCGGATTCGATATCGGTGCGGATGGCGTTGAAGACAGCTTCCGCCGCGCTGAGACGGGCCAGCGGTTGGGCGTCGAGCCGCTGGGCTCCGGGGGACTGGTGTCCGGAGGGCTTCGCAGGATGCCCTGCTGTCCGGCTGTCTGACAGGTTCACGCCTCAAATATGGCACGGGTCACAGTGTGTGTCAATGCGGGTACCCGAGGGGCCTGCGGGCCCTGGCCCGAGGAGGTTGAATCCCCGGACCAGGGTCCGCCGGCCGTCAGGGTCGGGACAAGCCGTCAGGTTCGCACAAGGAGTTGCAGAATGCGGGCCGCCGCTCAGGGAACTGGTTGCCGGGACCGTGCAATCGCGGGGATGAGCGCGTAGAAGGGGGTGCAGCCGCCTCTTGTCCCGGGGGAAATGTTGGAGCGGACCAGCGAAGCGGCCTCAAGCGTCGCAAGGTGGTAGCGGACGTTTTCCCTGGAGGAATTGATGGCGCTGCTGATGTCTGACACCTTGCTCGCTCCGTTACGGGCGAGATGCTCGATGATCCTTGACCGGACGTCGCGGCGACGGTCCGCGTCTTCGGGGACCGTGAGTGGATGAATCATTTTTCGCATGCCTCTCAGTGCGTGACTCGATCAGCGCATTGCTGGAGCGGGGACGCGGGTCTCTTCTGCGTCCTCAGCCGCGAGGCCGGTGGCGTCGGGCGTGGCGGGTCGGGCCAGTGGAACACCAGGCCACTGATGATTCCCATCAGGAGCGAGGCCAGAATCCATTTCGTTGATTTGATGTTCAAAGTCAGTCCTTGGCTAAGTGCCGGGATTCAGCCCCCGGAAGGGACCTCGTCTTTGAGTCTCTGAACCCGGCGGGGATTTTGGGCACAACGATGTGCCCCGGATCAGATGGTGATCGGAGGGACGGGCGGTTGGGGCCTATTTTCTGAGGTTGGCCAGGTGTTAGGGGCTGGGTAGTCCCTGGAGCTGCGGACAAGCCGTCGCAGGGTGTTCTGCTGTCCGGCTGTCCGACAGGTTCACGCCACAAATATGGCACGGGCCATAGTGCGTGTCAATGTTTGTGACGGCGCTGTTCAGGAGTGCGCGGCGTTGCGGCGCTGGGCCTTCAGGAGCCGCAACCCGCTGGCCAGCACGCCCACATGGCTGAAGGCCTGGGGGAAGTTGCCGAGGAATTCCCCGGTGTCCGGATGGATCTGTTCGGGGAGCAGCCCCAGGGGATTCGCGCGGCTGCACAGGGATTCGTACAGTTCGTGCGCCTCGTCCAGCCGCCCTTGCCCGGCCAGGTTGTCCACCAGCCAGAAGCTGCACAGCAGGAAGGCGCCTTCGCCGCCGGGTAGTCCGTCCGGCGATACCTGTGGCAGGTAGCGGAACAGCAGCCCGTTGCCGGCGTCCAGGTTTGCCGCGATGGCCTTGGTGGTGGAGACCATCCTCGGATCATTGAATGAAATGACATTCCGGATGGGGAGGGACAGCAGTGCGGCGTCCACACCGCCGGAACCTCCCAGCTGTTCGGTGAAAGTGCGCCGTTCCGGATTCCAAGAGAGGCGGAGTGTGGCGTCATGTATCTCCCGGGCTGCCGCCTCCCACCGCCTCTTCGGATACGGCAACCTGTGCTTGCGGGCGATCTGGATTGCCCGGTCCAAGGCCACGTGGCACATGGCTGCCGAGTATGTGAACGGTCGCCCGGCGCTGCGTACCTCCCAGGGGCCGCTGTCGGGTGTTTTCCAGCTGGTGATGGCTGCTTCCACAATGGGGGTCAGTGCCGCCCATAGATGCTTATCCACTGGCTGGCCGCTGTTGGACCACTGGTAGGCGATGTCCACGATTTCACCGTAGACATCATGCTGCCGTTGGTGGATTGCGCCGTTACCCCAGCGCACCGGTGCGGAACCGCGGTAGCCCCGCAGCACCGGATCCTCCACTTCCTCCGGCGGTTGCGAACCGTCCAGTGCGTACATAATGTGCGGGACGCCGTCGCGCTCTACATTGGTCAGCACCCACGCGAGGAACACATCCGCGTCGCTGGGGTCGCCGATCCGCCGGAAGACGTAGTTGGAGAAGGACGCGTCCCGGACCCAGGTGTAGCGGTAGTCCCAATTGCGCGGCGAGCCTGGCCATTCGGGCAGGGAAGATGTGGCCGCTGCCATGATGGCGCCGGTCTCCGCATGGTCGAGCAGCTTCAGGGTCAGGGCCGAGCGCTTCATGAGGTCTGCCTGGGAGCCCTCGCAATCCAGGCTCGAGGACCACTCCCGCCACGCCCGCACGGTCTGGTCGATGAGCTTCCTCGCGTCCGGCCGTTGCCGCAGCCGGAAGCGGCCCGACCAGTGCAGGGAGACTGTCAGTGTTTCGCCGGCGCGCAGCGTCAGCTCCGTACTGAGTCCACGCCCGTCGGGCCGGAGCTCCACCGATGACCACAGGTAGACCTCCGCTGTGCCGTTCACCGGCCAGTCGAACCTCCACCCGGATGCAAGCTGGTCAAAGGTAGTGCCAACCTTCGGCGCCAGGCGCACGCGCACCCGGATATCGCCGCCAACTGCCTCCGCGTACCGGAGTAGTTCATGCCGGCCGGCCGGAACAGGTTCGCCGAGGTTAGCGCCGGAACGGAGGGACATGCAGTCCGTCACCTTGAGCATGCCGTGGTCAGATAGCAGCGAGGTGACCAGCACCCCGGAATCTTCTGTGTACCGCTGGGTGGAGGACACGAGCGGCAGCGGCGTGATCTCAAGGAGGCCGCCAGCATCCGTGTCCAGAATGCCTGCCAGGAAGGGCGGGCTGTCGAATTCGGGCAGGCAAAGCCAGGAGATTCCGCCGTCCCGCCCCACCAGGGCGCAGGTGGAACCGTCGCCGATGAGGCCGTGATCCTCGATGGGCAGATACCCGTCGAGACGCTCCACCGGGCGCGGAAACGCCGGAGCATGCATGCCTGCTGGCTCCTTCAGATTCTTTGATCCTGATACTTAGATTCTCCCGCCGTTCTGCGTGTTGCGCCAGTAATCGGGGCAGGGGACTTCACGAGTTCATCACGGCGGATCGGTACGAACGTGCCGTTCAAGCCTATACAGAAGCAAATGCGAAGGCTTAAGCTGGCTGCACGCTGAATTCGGAACGATCGTACCTATTGGAGTTGCTCATGGCCGACGCATTTGGGGATCAGTTGCCTTCAGAGGTCCGCTCGCGCCGCCTAGCGCTGGGCCTGACCCAACAGGACCTCGCCGACATGGCTGGGGTCTCGGTACGCTTCGTGAGGTTCGTAGAGCAGGGCAAGCCAAGCGTCCAGCTGGATTCCCTGTTGGCCGTCCTGGATACGCTGGGCCTGGAGCTCCGGATCACCACCAGGACCAGCAAGGGTGCCCGCGCGCTCGCAGGCCACACCAGCGGTCAGGAACCACAGCGATGAAGCACCGCATCGCCGACATCTACAAGGCCGGCGTGCTCGCCGCGCGGCTTGAAAGGCACGACGGCGGCACCCGGTTCAGCTACGTGCCGGCCTACCTCGCGTCCGGGGGACCCGCCGTCGCCAGTTCCCTGCCGCTCACCGGCGCGCCCGTCGATTCAGCGGCGGGTGCGGCACCGCCCTATTTCACCGGGCTCCTGCCGGAGGGCCGCCGGCTCAACGCGCTGCGGCGGTCCATCAAGACCAGCGCCGACGATGACCTGTCCCTGCTGATCGCCGCCGGCGGGAACCCGGTGGGCGACGTCCAGATCGTGGGCCACGGTGAGCCGCTGGATCCGGACGAGCACGCTGTCCAGCTGGATCCCAAGCTGCCGGTGGACTTCGACAAGTTGCTCGGCGATCCGGACCTGATCGACCCCGTTGCGCTGGCGGGTGTGCAGGACAAGCTGTCTGCCGGCATGATCTCGCTCCCTGTGGCCAGCGCCGGCAGGCGGTTCATCCTTAAACTCAACGCCCCCGAATTCCCGCATGTGGTGGAGAACGAGCTGGTGATGTTCCGGTATGCGGCCAAGCTGCGGATTCCGCTGAGCCGGGTCCGGCTGATCCGGGATGTCGCGGGCCGGCCCGGGCTCCTGGTGGAACGCTTCGACCGGGTGCCCATCTCCGGCGGCGGGCCGGACGACGTCCGGCGGCTGGCGGTGGAGGACGGGGCCCAGGTCCTGAAGCTCTACCCGGCGGACAAGTACAACGTGGCTTATGCGCAGGTCTGCCATGCTCTGGCCGACTATTGCTCGGCGCCGCTCCCGGCCCTCCGGAACCTGGCGGTCCAGGGGGCGTTTGCGTGGCTGAGCGGCAACGGGGACCTGCACGCCAAAAACGTTTCCATGGTCCAGCAGCCGCATGGCGAGTGGACCATCGCCCCGGTCTACGACATTCCCTCCACCGTGGTCTACGGGGACAAGACCCTTGCGCTGACCCTGAACGGGAAGCGGAGCGGGATCTCGCGCCGGCACTTTCTTGGCTGGGCCAAGGACCTGGGACTGAGTGACCGCACAGCAGCCCAGGTGCTGGAGCTTGCCCTGAAGGCGTCAGGTCCGCTGATCGCCGACCTGGAGGCATGCACTGCGTTCGCCGGGCTCGGAGGTCCGGAGAAGAACGACGACGACGGCTCGCCGTTCCCGGACATGGTTACCAGGGCGTGGGTGAAGGAGCTCAAGCACCGGAGGCGCCTGCTGGAAGGCTGAGGCACCCGCGGTGACTGCCGCCGTCGTGCGTGGTTAGAGGTGCTGGATACCTGCCCGCTGCATGGCGTCCTTGTAGACGTCCACGCTTTTGGCGAGGAGATCCTCCTGTTTTGCTTCGGAAACAGCAAAGGCCCGCCCGCCGAGCGCGCTGGCCTTGTAGATCTTGATGCCGCTGTTCTTCAGGGAAGAATGGTAGGTCTTCTCGAAGAGGGTGAGGAACGTGGAAGCGTCCGTGCCGTGGGCGATGACTGCGGAGACACGGCGGTTGATCTTCAGGAACTGCCGGAAGGGCCGCAGGCCGTCAGTCTTCTCCTGGACGTTCAGCGCCGATGGAAGCTCCGGATCCCGCACCCACGGGTACGCATTCCACGGCATCACATAGCGCGGATCAAGCTCGGCAAGTTCGTAAATCTGGGTGGCGCGGCGGGCGGCTTCGTCGTCGTTGAAATGGGAGACGAACCCCGATTCGGTGCCCTTGCCCGGACTGACGTGGAGGCTGACGATCCGGCATTCGTCCTCGTCGTGCACGGGGTCGATGTACGGGACGACGGACCCTGGCTTCTTTTCCATCAGTTCATCGCAGAGCTGCGTTACCGCCGCGATGTTTGGTTCCTGTAGCAGGGCCTTTTTTTCGTCCCAGTCAATCGTCACGATCTCTCCCTCAGCAGCACGGCGTCCAGAAACAGGCGTCTTAACCCACTCTACGCTTTTGGGCGTAGGGGTGCGCAGTGCAAGTTTGCTCCGGACCGGCGCCTGGCCGGGTAACGTCATGATGATGAACAGGAAAACGCTCAAGTCCGACGGCTTTGCCGGCTTCCGGAGCTTCGACAGCCTTGAGATCATCAGGGTTCCGCAGGGCACCGGGGTGTTCGCCGTTCTTCGGCCGAATGAGTTCGAGCCGCATTTCCTGAAGATCAGCACCGCCGGGACCTTCAAGAAAAAGAATCCCACTCTGCCGGCGGACGCCATATGGGCTGAATGGGTGGACGGCGCGGACATTCTCTACATCGGCAAGGCAGGGCCTGGCAGCAAGGGCAACCGCGGCCTCCGGAACCAGATCAAGGAGTTCCTGGATTTTGGGCGGGGCAGGCCGCCAGGGCATTGGGACGGCCGCCTCATCTGGCAGCTGACCCACACGGATGAACTCATCATGGCGTGGAAAGAGCTGCCCGCCGAAGAAGTAAACCAAGCCGAGGCCGCTTACCACGCTGCCTTCCTCGCGGACCACGGCAAGCTGCCGTTCGCGAATCTCGTGCAGGCCAAGGTGCGGAACTAAGCCAGGCCGCCGTCGTACGTGAAGCGGCCGGCCACCAGCGTTGCCGCGACCGGCATGGCGGCGAATTCCGGGTCCGGCGAGGCCAGCGGATCGGCGTCGAGCACCACCAGGTCCGCCGGGTCCGCGGCCCGGATCCGGCTCCGGCCCCTTGCTGAAGCGGCAAGTGCATGCCGCCGGCTGATGCATTCCTGGGGATGCCACGGCCCGCGGGTGTCCTGCCGGGACCGGGTGCTGGCCGCGGACATCGCAGCCCACGGGTCCAGCGGTGAAACCGGCGCGTCCGAACCCAGCGCCAACGTGGCTCCGGCGTTGAGGAGCGACCTCAGCGGAAACGCCCGCTGCGTGCGGCCGCCCCAGTTGGACTCCACTGCGTCGCGGTCATCCAGTGCATGCACCGGCTGCACGCTTGCCGTAACCCCCAGACGCCCAAAGCGGGCCAAATCCTCCGTCCGGACAAACTGCGCGTGTTCAATCCGGCCGCCGATCCCTGCTCGCTCGAAGGCATCCAGCGCCACCTGGTTGGCGCCATCCCCGATCGCATGGACCGCCGGGACAAAGCCGTACTCCCGCGCCCGGCTAAGCAGGGACAACAAGTCATCAACGTTGACAGTCAGCAGCCCGTAGCCGCCGTCGGGGTAGGGATCCACACAGAACGCCGTCCGGGTGTTCAGCGAACCGTCAATGAGCACCTTCAGCGGGCCGACCCGCAGGAGCCCCCTGCCGCCGTCGAGCTCCAGGCCCGTGCGCATACCGTCGTGGCGGGCCCGCTCCAGGTCCTCCGGGTAGACACCGGCGTCCACCCTCAGGCTGTTGAATCCACCGGCAAAGCGGCGCAGCCAGACGTCACGATTCCAGGTCATTTCAAAATCAACGACGCCCACAATGCCCCGGGCGGATGCTGCTTCTGCGGCATCGCGGACCCAGCCGTCCACCACTGAATCCGGAAGTTGGCCCAGCTCGCGGGTCAGTGCAAAGGCAGGTTCCTCCCGCAGCAGGCCGCCGGCGTCAAGCTCCACCCCGTGCCGCCGGGCGGCGGCGCTGTTCAGCCAGACACAATGCAGGTCGTGGCTGATCAGGGCGGTGGGCTGGTTGCCGGTGGCGGCATCGAGCATTTCCAGAGTGGGGACGTCCGGCCACAGGACGTCGCGGAAGCCCACCCCTACGGTGGTGACCGAAGGATCGGCGTCGTGAACAGAAAGTCCGACGGCGGCGGACGCCTCTCGCGCGGACGCGGCGGAGGACAGGTCCAGCCTGTTTGAGTGCAGCGCCCACTGGGTCATGTGGACGTGCTCATCCCAGAGCCCAGGAATGACGTAACGCCCGTCCAGGCTGACTACGCGGGCGTCGCCCGGGATCCCGGCGCCGGCACTGATCCGGGTCACCATGCCGTCAACGATGTGCAGGTCCGAGACGGTGTCCTCGCCAGGCTGTCTGGCGGAGGTCAGGACGATGTTGTTCACAGTTCCAATTCTGATAGCTCAGTCGCGGAGCAGGACTCCGAGTCGAAGGCGGGGGCCTAGGTTGCGGGGCCCTTGAGCCGTTCCATCTCGCGGCGGTCCTTCTTGGTGGGACGTCCCGCACCGCGGTCCCGCTGCGGGAGGCCCAGTGCCGGCGCCACCGGCCGTGGCGGTGTGTGGTCGGTGAAGCAGTGCGAAGCCACCTCTGCGCCGACGCGTTTGGCGATCAGGCGGCGGACTTCGAGGGTGCGTTCGAAGCCGGACATCCGCACGGTGACGGTGTCGCCTGTGACCAGAGTGGCCGAGGCTTTGGCCGGGCTTCCGTTCAGCCGCACGTGCCCGGCCCGGCACGACGCGGTGGCGGCAGAGCGTGTCTTGTAGGCGCGGATCGCCCACAGCCACGCATCAATGCGGACGCTGGCGGGGGAGGACGGAAGGATGGTCATGGCTGGCACCGAGTATACGGCGTCGCGTTCTCGGAACGCACTGCGCCGACACCCTGGCGGACGCGGGTAACGCTGCGGGATGGGTGGCCCCGGGCAGGAGCCAAGCCCCGCCCCAGCCCGGAGTGTTTGTCCAGATAATGGGGCCATTGGTGCGTTTTCCGGCCATTATCTGGACAAAAACTCCAGGGGTGCGGCGCTCCTAGGCTTCGCGGGTGGCGGGGGACTTGGTCTGCGCCGGATCGCGTTCCGCGAGTGATCCGATGGCGTCGTCGATCTTCTTCAGGACCTCAGGCTCCAGGACCACACCCGCGGCGGCCACACTGTCAGCGATCTGCTCGGGGCGTGACGCGCCCACGATGGCGGAGGCAACGTTCGGGTTCTGCAGGACCCAGGCCACCGCAAGCTGCGGCATGGAGAGCCCGGCTTCCGCGGCGATCGGCTTGAGGTCCTGGACACCGGCGAGGACGTCGTCACGCATCCAGCGCTGGATCATCTTGGCGCCGCCCTTGTCATCCGTGGCGCGGCTGCCTTCGGGCGCAGGCTGGCCGGGCAGGTACTTGCCGCTCAGCACGCCCTGCGCCATGGGGGACCAGACGATCTGGGACACGCCCAGCTCCTCCGACGCCGGCACAACCTCGGCCTCGATGACGCGCCACAACATGGAGTACTGGGGCTGGTTGGAGATCAGCTGGAAACCCAGTTCCTTGGACAGCGCGTGGCCGTCGCGGAGCTGGTCTGCGGTCCATTCGCTGACGCCGATGTACAGCGCCTTGCCCTGGCGCACAATGTCCGCGAACGCTTGCATGGTCTCTTCCAGCGGCGTCTCGAAGTCGTACCGGTGGGCCTGGTAGAGGTCCACATAGTCCGTCTGGAGCCGGCTGAGTGAGCCGTTGATCGACTCCATGATGTGCTTGCGGGACAGGCCCACATCGTTTTTGCCCTTGGGGCCGGTGGGGCCGTAGACCTTGGTGAAGATTTCCAGTGACTCGCGGCGTTCGCCCTTCAGCGCCTCGCCGAGGACGGTTTCCGCGGCGGTGTTCGCGTAGACATCCGCCGTGTCGAACGTGCTGATGCCGGCGTCAAGCGCTGCGCGTACGCACTGGGTGGCGACGTCGTTCTCCACCTGCGAGCCGTGCGTCAGCCAGTTGCCGAACGTGATTTCCGAGACTTTGAGGCCGCTGTTTCCGAGGTATCTGAATTCCATGGTTTCCACGCTAGCGGAGATAGCTATTGAGGGAAAGGGCTTTCCGCAAACGGGCGACGGCGGTGCGGCCGCCCCCGCGATCAGCGGCGGCGGAGTTCCGCGTACTCCAGGGACGGCACTATCGCCCCGGCGTCGCGCTCCACGAAGTTGGTCCCGGGCGGCACCAATTCGTCGATCGCATCCAGCACGGACTCGCCCAGGAGGGTGTCCGCGGCCTTGAGATAGGCCTTGAGATGGTCTTCGGTGCGGGGGCCGATGATCACGCTGCTGACGGCGGGGTGGTTCAGGGCAAACCCGATGGACAGTTCCACGAGCGAGATCTCCAGCTTGTCGGCCAGCCGGGCCAGCGCGTCCGCAGCCAGCAGCTTCCGCTCGCTGGACGGCCCGGAAATGTCGTAGCGGCCCGGAAGTGAGTGCACTCGGGTTGGCGGTTTCCCGGCATCGAGGACGAACTCGCCTGACAGCCAGCCCCCGGCCAGCGGACCGTATGCCAGCACGCCCAGGCCGTACTGTTGCGCGATGGGCAGGACATCACGTTCGTTGCCGCGGACCAGCATCGAATAGGGGACCTGGTTGGCTACGGGCGGGATCAGGTGGTTGGTGGTGGCCAGCCACTGGGCCTCCACGAGCTGCGCCGGGGTGAACACCGAGGTGCCGTAGTAGAGGATCTTTCCCTGCCGGATGAGGTCGTTCAGGGCGGTGATGGTCTCGAGCACGTCGGTGTTGTAGTCCGGCCGGTGCGCCTGGTACAGATCGATCCGGTCCGTCTGCAGCCGCCGGAGGCTGCCCTCCACCGCCTGCATGATCCAGCGCCGGGAGTTCCCCGAGTGGGCCGGGTTGGCGCTCATCTGGCCGTGGAACTTGGTGGCCAGGAAGACGTCGTCGCGGCGGCCGCGGAGCGCCCGGCCCACCACCTGTTCGGACTCACCCTGGGAGTACACGTCGGCGGTGTCCACCGCGGTGATGCCGGAGTCGACGGCGGCCTGGATGATGCGGATGCTTTCATCCGCGCCGGTGGGGGCGCCGCCTGCCTGGGCGCCGCCGGCTGCGCCGCCCGGCCCTTCGCCAAAGTTCATGGTGCCCAGTGTGAGCGGGCTGATGGGCGTGCCGGACCGCCCGAACACACGAAGTTCGCTGAGGCTCATCCCCGGCTCCTCACAATCGATTTCCCACGCGGATTGCTGTGGATCGTCACGACGCTACACAAATTCGGCGCTGTGCCGCAGGAAAGCGCCATGGTGCTTCGCTTTTCGTAGCACGGGGTAACGCGGGCCGGGGCAGTGACGGTTTGTGACGGCCCGGGAGCCGCACGGTCCTCAGCTCCGGTCGGCAGGCAGCTTGGCCTTGAGGACGTTCGCGTGGCCGGACAATGACACCAGCGAGCCGGTGTCCAGCAGCGACAGGGGCGCGGGGGCGGGCGGCTTCGTGAAGGAGCGGGCGGCCCCAAGGCCGGCGCTCTCACGGCTGGGGTCGCGGTCGGAATTGTCCCGCGCAGGGTTGTCCTGGTGCAGCGCCGACTCCACCAACGGAGCCACGGCTTCCACCTTCGCTGCGGGAACGGAGGGACCGGGAAGATCGCGGACCGAGATCTTGATTTCGGGGGCGGCGGCCCGGGCGCGCGCCATGGCCCGGGCATCCGCTTCGGCCACCGCGGCAGCCCAGTCCTCGGCGAGCACCGGGGGTTCCATGCGGGCCGCAGTGAGCAGCGGGTGATGCTCCACCGCACGGTGGAAGCGGGGCCGGAGTTCGGAGGGTTTCAGGAAGGTGCGGGCGTCTTGAAGGGCTTTGCGCCAGTCGCGCGGCGCAATCCTGCCGGCAGACGGGGCGGCAGCGCCGTCGTCGTGCGTTCCGTCGGGGGCGCCCGACGGCGGCGGCATGGACTCCCCGGTCAGGCGGACCAGGGGGAGGGTTTCGTGTTTGGGGAGCCGCCCAAAGAGGGCCATTGCGGTCAGCACAAACAGCCGCCCGGCGCCGGCAAGCAGCAAGGTGATGACCACCAGCAGGAACAGGCCCAGGAACATCAGGAGCGCCAGGCCGAGTGTGCCGAAAAAAGTCAGGTTGAGAGCGATCGTCGTTGAATCTCCCACGTCATCTCTCCTCTCTGCCGGCGGCGGAGTCCGTCCCGGCACTCATCACCACGGGCAACAGCCCTCCTCCACCTTACGGACTATTTTTCGGTCCTGCGGGCTCCGGGCGGGGTTCGTCCGAGGTTGTTTCGAAGCTGTTACCGGATATGACAACACCGGCTGCGGCCTATAGTCGGAAGGGACCCACGAGGCCGCCGGAAAGCGGTCCAGGCAACCGCGACAGGAGCACCATGACCGAGAACCCGATCCACGCCGGCCCGTGCGTTTGCCTGTCCGGCGAGGCCTACGCGGATTGCTGCGGACGGTTCCATAATGGCGGGGCCGAAGCCGCCACGGCGGAGCAGCTGATGCGCTCCCGCTACAGCGCGTTTGTCCTGCTGGACACCGAATACCTCCGGAAAACCTGGCACCCGGATACCGCGCCTTCGGATCTGGAGCTGGACCCGGCCATGGAGTGGCGCCGCCTGGACATCCTGTCCACGAGCCGCGGCGGCCCGCTGGATACTGAGGGGACCGTGGAGTTCAAGGCCCACTTCCGGCACGACGGCGAACGCGGAGTCCACCACGAAACCAGCCGTTTTGTCCGCGAGAACCGCCGCTGGTACTACGTCGACGCCGTGATGCTCGCCTAGCCCCCGTTGTACGTTTCGTCCGGCGTGAAGCCGGCCCGGTCCACCTTGCGGTGGAAGTGCATGCCCGCGAGGCCGCCGAGCACGGCACCCACCAGCGCGACCAGGGCCACCACAACGGCGGCAATGATGCTGGTGAGCGTCAGTTCGCCTTCGTTGATGGGGATCCGGGGGAAGCTGTTCAGGTTGGCAAGGACGTTGAACTGCTGGCCGGCGATGATGCCCAGCAGGGCAATTACAATCGCAGCGATCAGCGCCCAGATCCACACCATAAAACCCTGCCGGGCGCCGTTGAACCGGGCCATCCGGCCGGCGACGTAGCCACCCGAGTAGTAGGAGACGAACAGGACCACCAACAGGACAATGATGCCCACCAGCCCGACGGCGCCGTTCGTCGTCACCTGGTTGACGGCCTCGTTCACGTCGGTGTTGTTCGCCAGGCCCACCGCGGTGCCGGCTGCGGCCACAAAGGCTGTGAGGAGGACGGCCATGCCGGTGGCAGCGAGCCAGCCGAAAAAGGCCGAGCCCACCTTGATGCCGCCGAACTGTTCCTTCTCCCTGGCTGCGGCCGTCTGCTGGTCGGTCAGGCGCGGATCCGTCAGGCGGGGATCCAGCACCGAAGCGTCGGCCACCGGCGCTTCGGCTGCCGGGGCGTAGCCCTGCTCGGCATAGGGCGCGGGCGTCTGATCGAAGGCGCGCGTGGGCTCGCCACTGGCGAAGGATTGATCACGAGCAGTTTCATTCCGTAGATTCGCGTTCCGCGTCGTCGGCGGAAGCCTGTCCTCTGGGTCTGTTTGGTTGCTCATGGGTCAACTCAACCACTGGTGACCAGCGATAACAAGCCTGCTTATGAGTTGCTAGCGGTACTTTCGGTGCAGGTTCTCCTTGGTGGACGCCCCCGGCGTGGCATCGGCGATCCACGGACCGGTGCCCTCCGACTGATCCAGTACGCCCGCCTCAAGCCACGTGTAATCCCCGGCCAGGACCTTGCGGGAGAGGATATGGTCGCCGTCGTCGGTGTTCCGCCACAGCTGGTCAAAGTACTCGTCAATCCGGACGCGGGCCTGCTCGCAATATGCCTCTGCCAGTTCGTAGGCACTGGCGGCATGTTCGGGCGTGGTGCGAAGGATCATTTCGGCCCGGGAACAGCAGGCGGCCATGGCGAACAGCTCGGCGCCGATGTCCACCACCCGGCCCAGGAACGCCTGCTTGTACTCCAGCTTCGCCTGCCAGCGCCCCATGCCGTAGAACGTCTGGCGGGCCAGCCGGCGCGAGGACCGCTCCACGAAGCGCAGCTGCTTGGCCAGCCTGCCGAAGTCGCTGTAGGACCGGGGGTCCATTCCGGCGCCGGCCACCAGTTTGGGAAGCCAGCGGGCATAAAAACCTGAAGCCCCGACGGCGGCCCGCGCCTTGTCCTGGAGGCTCGCGTCCACGGACGCAAGGTCGCCCGCGGCGGCCAGGTGGGCGTCCACGGCTTCCCGGGCGATGAGGAGTTTCATGATCTCCGAGGAGCCCTCGAAGATCCGGTTGATCCGGAGGTCGCGCAGCTGCTGCTCGGCCGGAACCGCGCGTTCTCCCCGGGCTTCCAGGGACTCCGCCGTCTCGAAGCCACGGCCGCCGCGGATCTGGACCAGTTCGTCGGCGATCCGGTAGCTGATCTCGGAGGACCACAGCTTGGCCAGGGCAGCCTCGATCCGCACGTCCTTCTGCCCGGCGTCGGCGAGTTCCGCGGACAGTTCGAAGACGGCGTCCAGGGCGAAGGCGGTCGCGGCGATAAAGGCGATCTTCTTGCCCACGGCCTCGTGCTTGCCCACCGGCTGGCCCCACTGGGTGCGGGCGTTGGACCATTCCCGGGCGATCTTCAGGCTCCAGCGGCCGGACGCGACGCACAGCGCCGGCAGGGAAAGCCGGCCTGTGTTCAGCGTGGTGAGTGCGATCTTCAGGCCCTGGCCCTCGCGGCCCAGCCTGTTGGCCGCAGGCACCCGCACATTGTGGAAGCGGGTGACGCCGTTTTCGATCCCATGCAGCCCCATAAACGTGTTGCGGTTCTCCACAGTGATGCCGGGGGAGTCCATTTCCACCACAAAGGCGCTGATGCCGCCCTTATGTTCGGTGCCGTCCGCATCGGTGTGGGCCGGCACCACGGCCATCACCACCACCAGCTCGGCGATCACACCGTTGGTGGTCCAAAGTTTCACGCCGTCCAGGACGTAACTCCCGCCGTCGTCCGTGGGAACGGCGGTGCTGCCCATCCGGGCGGGATCGCTGCCCACGTCCGGTTCCGTCAGGAGGAAAGCCGTGATGGCGCCGGCGGCGCAGCGCGGCAGGTACTCGCGTTTCTGGTCCGGCGTGCCAAAGACCTTCACGGGCTCGGGGACGCCGATGGACTGGTGCGCGGAGATCAGGGCGCCAATGCTCGGGTGGACGCTGCCGAGCAGCGCCAGGGCCCGGCCGTAGTAGACCAGGGACAAGCCGAGTCCGCCGTACTCCTGCGGGATTTTCATGCCAAAGACGCCCAGGCCTGCCAGGCCCTGGAGGTACGCGTCCGGGATCCGGGCCTCGCGTTCGATCACGCGCCCGGACATGGTGCGGGCGTACGCGGTGAGGCGCTCCATGAAGGCCTCACCGCGTTCCACGTCATCGGCTTTTGCCTTCGGCCAGGGGTGGATGAGGCTGAGGTCGAAATTCCCCAGGTAGAGTCCCTTGGCGAAGCTGGGCCGGTCCCAGTCGAGTTCGCGGGAGGCTTCAGCAAGTGCCCGGGCGTCCGCCGCGGTGGCTTCGGGCCCGATATTGGCCGCGGCGACGGGGACTTCGGCGTCCGGGGCATCCGTGGCAGGAACTTCGGTGGCAGGTGGGTTCGTGGCGGGACTGTCAGTGGCGAAGCTCATGGGGTATCTCCTCTGACCGGGATGGCCGGCTCAAGCCATGGATCCGCCGGGTTGGAGAACCCTTCAGCTGTCTCTCAACATTACCCGCGGGTAGCTTCCAGTGCTAGGGGATGGCTGGCCCTGGAAGTCCCCCGGAGATCCGGTGGAGGCGTGGTGGACCAGTCTGTCCCAGCCGCTGTTGATCCCGTGGACCACCGTCAGCAGCGCGGTGGAGGCGAGGAACCAGGCGAACTTGCCTACCCCAACCATGACCAGGGCCAGGAAGCCCGCTGTCAGGACGAAGGCCACCAGGACCAGGCCAAACACCAGGGTTCCGATGAACACCATGGTGGCCGTCTCCACTGCACTTAAGTCGAACTGCATTGTTCCCCCTGCTGCGCCGTTGCTTCGGTTGAGATCAGTAGCATGAGCGTAGGGGGTG
The DNA here is from genome assembly GCF_036675385.1 of Pseudarthrobacter sp. Lineage (NCBI taxonomy): Bacteria > Bacillati > Actinomycetota > Actinomycetes > Micrococcales > Micrococcaceae > Pseudarthrobacter > Pseudarthrobacter sp. The sequence goes on from NZ_JAKFFD010000044.1 coordinate 17,027, forward strand.
CTTAGGCGTCCCAGCCAGACCTGCCCCGCCGTCATGGCGGGTTGATGCGGGATCGCAATGCTACCGGGACGTAGGTCACGGAGCGGTCGCGGAAGTCACTGTCCGCGGTTGCCTTCAGTCGTCGTCGAACTCCGGGGCGGCCTGGTTCAGGACCGCGAAGTCGGCGCCCAGCCCCACCTCAACCTGGGAACCGTTGTCCAGCCTGACTTCAACCTCGTACGCGACGTTCCCATCATTTTCCCGTTCCACCTCGATGACACTGCCCTGGCCCACCCTGGCCAATGCGGCGTTCGCGGCCTGGTCATGGTCCGCAGTGTTAAGTGGTGCCAGATTGGAATCGTCGTCCCGCTCGGGCCCCGGGACGGTGGACACCGGCACTGACCGGTCGACGTTGACCCCGATCTTGCTCAAGGGCTGATCTCCGCTGGTCCCGGTGCTCGCGGCGACCGCCACTGTCGCGCCACCCAGAATGACAGCCGCAGCCGCCAGGCCGGTGATCAGTGCAGCTTTTTCACGCATGACAGACTCCTCTCAGGTGATCTAAATAGTGTGCTCCCGCGGCCAGCAAGGTACAACGACTTTTCGGTCGCGGGGCCTGCGTTAACCTTGTAGTTGGCAGTTTTCGCGATCCGCGCTGCCCAACCATCCCCCAGCAGCTGAAGGAGAGTGCGTGCCCCGCTCCGCCAGGTCATCCGCTGACGCGATCAGTGCCCGGCTCCGGGACCTCGAACTCCTCACAAAGGGACCCGCCTGGGCCCTGACGCGCTCGGCGCCCTGGGTGATCGCGGTGCTGCAGGCATCCTTTACCCGCACCCGTCCGCAGCTTCCGCTCGAGGAGTTCCACGCCGACGTCGACTCCTTCCTTGAGCAGCTCCGGCGCCAGGAGCCCGGGCCGGGTGGTGCCGCCATCGGCACGTCGTCCGGCAGGAACTATGCGGATGAGTGGACACGCAAGCATTTCCTGACCCGCCGCAACCAGTCGGGGCAGATCGTTTACGAGGTCACCGAGCCGGCCGCCCGCGTGCTCGCGTTCCTGGACAGCCTTTCCAGCGAGCGGTCCACGCTGAACGGTTCCCGGCTGGGCACCCTCCTGGGCGACGTGGAGAAGCTGGCCAACGAGACCAATCCGGACCAGAGTGCCCGGCTGGAATCCCTGGAGGACGAGATCGGGGAACGGCAGCAGCTGATCCAGGACATCAGCTCCGGCGACTTTGACGGCCTGCTGGACGACGACGAAGCGGTGGAAGCTGCCGGGAACATCCTGGACCTCGCCGCCAGCCTGCCCGCCGACTACAAAAAGATGCGCGACCGCATCGAGGAACTGGTGGGCGAGCTGCGCAACCAGATCATCGAGGAGTCGCTGAGCAAAGGCGCCACCATGGCGCAGGTGCTCGACGCGGACAAGCGGCTGCGGCAGAGCCCCGAGGGCAGGACCTTCCGCTCCTTCACCGCATTCCTGGAAGACCCGCAGCAGCAGCTCCGGTTCCGGTCGGCCATCGGTGAGGTCCTCAGCCGGCAGTTCGCCGACGACCTTTCGCCGGAGGACCGCGAGACGCTCAAGAACCTGGTGGCCGAGCTCCGCCACCAGCACAGCCAGATCCAGCGGATCTACGGCAAGCTCAGCGAAAGCCTCAACACCTACGTCCAGAGCGACGACTTCCGCCAGTCCGTCCGCCTCCGGAAGGTCCTGCGCGAGGCCGAGCAGGCCATCAGGTCCCTGCCGTATGAACGCGATCGGCCGGGACTGGTCCGCGGTCCGGTGCTGTTCAACGCCGGGTTCGAATCGCTGGCCATGGTCAAGCTCTACGACCCGGACGAGTTCGCCGTTCCGCCCAAGCTGGCCGACCCCATCGCCTTCAGCGACTCGGACCGGGTGCGCTCGCCGAGGACGGGCAAAGCACGTCCCGACGCCATCCGGGCCGCCGTGGCCGGCGCGTCCACCCTCGCCGAGGCCTGGGGGCAGCTGCCGCCGGAGGAACAGCACATCAACTCCATCCGCGCACTCCTCTCGCACGCCCTCCAGGATGGCGCGGCCTTTGACCGCGACGCCTGGGACGGCCTGGACTACGAACAGATCGACGGCACCACCCGCACGGCGTACCTGCCGGTGGTCACCCTCAAGAAGGATTGACGATGACTGAAGAAATTACGACGGCGGCACCCCCCGTTGAGGAGGCCGCACCGGCGGTCGAGCCCGAGATCCAAGGGATTTCGGCAGGCTCAATCACCAGGGTCGCCGGAGTCACGCCCCGGGACACGTTTGTGGACGGCGCGGCCCTGTTTCCCGGCGACACCGGCGTCTTCTCGATGAAGGTGCGCCAGGCGTTGGTCAAGCTGCTTAAAGGCCCGTACGTTGACGGCGGCCGCGACGAGAAGCTGTGGACTACGCTGCTGGACAACCAGATCATCCTGCGCAGCCGCCTGTCCGAGCTGTTCCTGACCCTGCAGCTGGACCACGAGCGCAAGATCGCCGTCCTGCGCCCGGTGGATCCGGAGGCCATCGGGGGCAGCAGCCGGTCGAGCATCCTGCGCCAACAGCGTGCGCTGAGCCGGGTGGAGACCATCGTGCTGCTCCGCCTGCGGATGCTGCTGGACCGCCACGTCACGGCCCAGACCGATGCCACCATCACCCGGGAGGAAATCGCCGACCTCGTGGCCCACTACCAGCCCGCCGGCCAGCAGGACGCGCTGCGGGATTCGGACGTGGTCACCCGGGCCATCACCAAGCTCCTGGCCCGCCAGCTGCTCCTTGCCACGGGCCTGGATGACGTCTACACCATCTCCAACGCCCTCCCGCTGGCCCTCCCCTTCGAAAACATCGGCGACATCCCCGCCCAAATCGAAGCCCTGGTAGCAGCCACCACAGACCCCACAGGCACGGAAGCACTGATAGAGCTCGACGTCGACACTGGCGCCGAGGACGACGACGGCGACGCCGCGGTAGCCTCGGCCACCGAAACGGAGGAAGCCAAGTGAGCATCGCAACCATGCTGCCGATGGGCGATCTCACGAACCCGGGCCAGATGCGCCTGGCGTTGGTGCAGGTGGTCAACTGGGGCACGTTCCATGGGGCGCACACGATGCACGTGGACCGGAACGGAACCCTGCTGACGGGCAACTCGGGCGTGGGCAAGTCCACGCTGTTTGATGCCATGCTGCGGGTGTTCGATGCCCGGCCGCGCTCCAACGAGGCCGCGGCCCAGCGTGCCGGCGGTGCTGTGGAGGACAAGAGGACCACGTTTACTTACATGCGCGGCAAAGTGGGCGACAAGGCCGTTGGCGAAGGCTCGGCCAGTGCGTTCCAGCGCTCCGGTGCCACCTGGTCCGCCGTCGCCCTGACGTTTGATAACGCCGCGGGCACCCGGATCACGGTGTCCGCACTGTTCGACCTGCCCAAAAACGGCACGGAGTCCAGCGTTGGGCGTTTCTACGTGATCGACAGCAAGCCGCTGGACCTGCCGGCCATCGAGGACATCGCGGACAAGCGCTTCACCAAGGCTGCGCTGGAGACGATCTTCCCGGACGCCCAGATCTTCGATGTCCACAAGGCCTTCGCGGAGCGTTTCCGCCGCCTCCTCGGCATCAGTTCGGACCAGGCTCTGCCGCTGCTTCGCGTGATCCAGGCCGGCAAGGGCCTGGGCGGCAGCGTCAATACGTTCTTCCGCGACCAGGTCCTGGACGCCCCTGCCACCCTCGCCGCGGCCGATGACGTGGTGGAGGAATTCAGCAACCTCATGTCCATCCGGCAGCGGCTGGAGGACGTGCGGCAGCAGCGGGACCAGCTGGCCCCCGTGCCCGGCCTGAACAAGGAATACGCGCAGTCGCTCCTGGACGCAAACCGGCTCCGTGAGCTGTCCGGCGAGGAGTTCGAAGCGTACAAGCAGCAGCTCGCCGTCACCGTGCACCAGAAAACGCTGGCCCGGTTCAAGGAGCTGGCCCAGGCGAAAGCCAAGGAGCTGGGCGCGGAACGCTCGGTCCGCGACGGGCTGGCCAAGGATCTGCGCCAGCTGGAGACCGATTACAACAACCAGGGCGGCAACGCGATCTCCGCGATCGAGCAATCGCTGGACAACGCCAAGGTGGGTCTGCGGCTGCGCGAGCAGGTGGAGGAAGCGGCCCGCAAGGCCCTGTCCGACGCCGGCCTGCAGCTGGAGTGGACCGCTGACGGTTGGGAACAGGCCCACGAGCAGGCTGCCGCCAGGTCGGCCGAGCTCAAAGACGACTCGCAGGCCCTGCAGGAGCTCCGCTTCGAAGCCTTCGACGGCCACGCCACCAAGAAGCGTGAGCTGGCGGCAGCCCAGCAGGAGCTGCTGTCCCTGAAGACGCGCAAGTCCCTGCTGCCGCCGTCGAGCATTGAAAACCGGGCGGCCATCGCCGCCGCCACCGGCGTTCCTGAGGACCGGATGCCGTTCGGCGGCGAGCTGATGGACCTCGCCGAGGGGGAGGAACGCTGGCGGCCGGCCGCGGAGCGTGCCCTCCGGAACCTCGCCACCACGTTGCTGGTCCCCGGCGAACATTTCGCCGCGGTGACCCGCTACCTGAACGACAACAAAGTACGCGGCGCCCTGCGCGCGGTGGACGTATCCAAGCCGCTCGCGGGCGGCGCCCTCGCTGTGGAGGACGCGCGCGACGGCGATCTGCTCACCAAGCTGGACATCCTCGCCAGCGGCGCGGTGGCGGACGCCGGGGAATGGATCCGGGAGCGGATCGCCCTCGATTTCGCCTACCCGTGCGTCGAGGACCCCAACGAGCTGGCCACACTGGACAAGGGCCTGAGCCTGGGCGGTGTGGTCAAACGCAACCGGCACACGGTAGAGAAGGACGACCGTTTCACGAGCCGCCAGGACTACGTGCTCGGTTTCGACAACGCCGCCAAGCTGGAACTCGTGGCCGCCCAGGTGGAGGACCTGCAGCAGGAACTCGCCAAGGCCGCCGAGCTGGCGCAGAGCCGTGAAGAGTCGCACCAGGGCATGAGCCGGCAGCTCGATGCCCTCCGCCGGATCGCAGAGGACCACCGGCCCTGGGAACAGGTGTCCGCTGCCGTCGCCGCCGATGAACTTACCCGGATTGAACAGCGGCTCAAGGATGCCCTCGCGGCCCAGGCCGACCTGGAACCGCTGCGGGCCAACATCGA